>JBEKLE010000075.1:0-18308 GCA_050010355.1 Rhodopila sp.
ACGCCTCCTGCACCGGTGCTATGAGCCCACCGCCCGCTTCGCCCTCGCCAACCGCGTGCTCATCCTGGGTATCCTGCTGTTGCTGCTGCTCGGTGCCGGGCTTGCGGTGCGGACCCTCGGAATGGAGTTCCTGCCAAAGCTCGAGGAAGGCAACATGTGGATCCGCGCAACGATGCCCACCTCGGTCTCCCTGGAGGACAGCAACACCTACGTCAACCGAATGCGCGCGATCATGCGGTCCTATCCGGAGGTTGTCACCGTCGTGTCACAGCACGGCCGGCCCGACGACGGCACCGATGCCACCGGGTTCTTCAACGCGGAATTCTTTGTCCCGCTCAAGCCCTTCGACGCGTGGCCCGCCGGCATCGACAAGGACCAGCTCACCGAACAGATGACGCTGCGGCTGCAAGACGAATTCCCCGGCGTGGACTTCAATTTTTCCCAGTACATCGAGGATAACGTGGAGGAAGCAGCCTCCGGCGTGAAGGGAGAGAATTCGGTAAAGCTGTTCGGCGGCGATCTGGAAACGCTGGAGAAGACCGCGAACAAGATCAAAGACGTGATGGCCACCGTTCCCGGCATTACCGACCTCGGCGTCTTCGCCTCGCTCGGTCAACCGACGGTGCGCATCGATATCGATCGCGCCAAGGCAGCGCGTTACGGGCTGGCGCCGGGCGATATCAACACGACAATTCAGGCGGCGATCGGCGGCCAGGCTGCGGGCAATCTCTACGAGGACGGCTCGGACCGGAACTTTCCCATCATCGTCAGGCTGGCGCCCGAGTACAGGAAAAGCCTCGATGCCATCAGGCATATTGTCGTCGGCGCGCCGAACCTGAACGGCAGTGGCGTGGTGCCGGTCCCATTGACGGACCTGGCATCGATCCGCCTGACCTCCGGCGCCTCGTTCATCTATCGCGAAGGACAGGAACGTTACATCCCGATCAAGTTCAGCGTGCGTGGGCGCGACCTGGGCACCACGGTGCTGGAGGCGCAGAAAAAGGTGGACGAAGCGGTCGTCATCCCTGGCGGCTACCACCTGGAATGGGTCGGCGAGTTCGGCAACCTGGAGGAGGCGATTTCCCGCCTCGAAATCGTCGTTCCGCTCGCGATCCTGCTGATCTGCCTGCTGCTATACGTCAACTTCGGCTCGATGCGCGATATGCTGCTGGCAGCGAGCGTGATTCCGATGGCGCTGATCGGCGGGATTTTCGCACTGTATGTAACCGGCACCGCGTTCAGCGTATCCGCGGCGATCGGCTTTGTTGCCTTGTTCGGCATCGCCGCGATGGACGGCATCATCGTTCTGACTTCGTACAATGCCACGCTCGACGCCGGACTGGATCGCACCACGGCCATCGTGCGGACCTGTAAGATCCAAATGCGGCCCGTGCTGATGACCTGTGTCGTAGCCTGTGTCGGCCTGTTGCCCGCAGCGGTCTCGAATGGAATCGGATCGCAGGTGCAGAAGCCCCTGGCACTCGTCGTGGTCGGCGGGATCATGCTCGCGCCGGTGCTGATTCTGATAATCCTGCCTGTGCTGATCGACGTGTTCTCCCGTCGGGCATCGGCCGAAACGACAGAGCCTGGACTGGAGCCTGCGGAATGATCGCGCTTACCACCGGCCTCGCCGCAGATCGAACAGGATAAGCGCGGCCGGGACCGCCGCCGCAATGCGGAATGTGACTTGGAACGCGGCCATGAACCCGTCGGAACCCCGGCTTTGCAGGCTTTGGAAAATCAGCATCAGCACCGTGGCGCCGGTGACCGTGCCAATGCTCCTCGTCGCCATACCAAGCGCGCCGGCGACACCGCGGTTTCGGGCGGGAATGGCGGCGGTGACGATATCGAAATAGGCGACCTGAAACAGGCCGATCCCGACGCCTTGCACAATCATGGACGCGACCAGGACAGGGATGTCGGCCACATTGCCGGAAAGCGAGATCCCGAACAGTCCCGCCCCGCTCAGGGCAGTGCCCGCCAAGGCAATCATGCGAGGCCGGTGACCCTGCGCCAGCCGGGCCGCCATCGGTGCCGCAATAATGGTTCCGGCCGGCGACGCCGCGAGGACCAGGCCGGCTGCCGGCAGAGTGAGGGCAGGAATGCGGCTGAGGTAGAACGGCGCCAGCAGCATGATGGAGAACGCCGACAGATTGATCAGTACATTGCTGATATTGATCACCGCAAAGTCGGCGCTGCGGAAAGGGCCGAAATCGATGATGGGCTTCGGCACACGGCGTTCCAGGCGGTAGAAAAGCACGAAACCCGCCAAGGCAAAGATGGCGAACACCCCGGCTTCGGGGCCGAAGGAGCGGAGCCGGTTCAGCGCCAGCAGCATGCAACTCAGGGCCAGAGCCAGCAGCGCGCCGCCGGCGGCATCAAAGGGCTCGCGTTCGCCGCGGGCAGGACGCGGCAGACTCCACGCCAGCAAAAACGCCGCCGCGGCCACCGGCGCCCGGAAGCTGAACACCGCACTCCAGCCAAACCGTTCGACCAGCCACCCGAAGACCGACGGCCCCAGCGCGCCGCCAATGCCGAACATCATCATGTAGCGCGCCAGGATCTGCGTGCGCATCGCCTCAGGAAAAAGGCTGGTGGCAAGCGCCGGCCCGCACGAAAGGATCAGGCCGGCGCCGACACCCTGGCCAACGCGGGCAACGAGCAGGACGGCATACGTCGGGGATAGTGCGCAGCCGACGAAAGCGATCGCGCTGATGCCGGTGCCGAACAGGAAAACACGCCGGTAGCCCAGCATGTCCCCGAGGCGCCCAAAGGTCAGCATCAGGCTCGTCTGGGTCAGGACATAGCTGATCACGATCCACTGGATCATCGGGATCGGCAGCCCGAAGCGCGCGACGATCGCTGGAAAATCGATGTTCACCGCTGAATCGAGCGGCACGACCACCGTCCCGAGCCCGACGATCAGCAGTGGCCAGATCGGGGACCTCGCCGGAGCCTGGCCCGTCGCGGAAGGGTTGCGTCGCATCGTCCGCGATGCCCTCAGCCGGTTCGCATGGCCTCCCGGAACAGCGCGATCGCGCCCGCCTCGTGCCCCTGGCCGATGGTCTGGGTGCCGGTGAACAGCGAAACTGTACCGTCCCGCCGGCGCGGGGCGTCACCAATAACGGCGCCATTGTTCATGGAATCGCTTCCCTGGGCTTCCTTCAACGGGAGTTTGGGCCGGGAGCGCACCAATGGGCAAGGGCGTGCGCCCCAGGGGAGTCCGAGGGGGGGTCGAGGGTTCCCGGCAATCCCCGTTCGTGGCAGGCTCATCCCCGCCAAGGGAAACGCCCACAGGGGGAAACACCATGAAAATCGATGACATATCGCTGACGATCTTCACCTGGGACAACATCCCAACAACGATCTACCACCAGGGCTCGACCGCCGCCTCCGGCAGCAACCTCGGCCTGCTGCGTATCCAGACCGACGACGGCCTCCAGGGCCACGCGTTCCTCGGGTCGGCGAGCAACCCCGCCTCCATGGACGGACCGCAACTGATCCGCTCACTGAAGCCGATGCTGATGGGCAGGAACCCGCTGGAGCGCGAGGGCATCCATGCCGGCATGAGGCTGGTCAACCGCACCGTCAGCTACCGCACCATCGGCGCGGTCGATACCGCGCTTTGGGACATCGCGGGAAAGATCGCCGGCCTGCCGGTACACGCCCTGATGGGCACCTACCGCACGTCGATCCCCGCCTACGCCAGCTCCCAAGTGCTGCCCGACGCGGCCGCTTACGTCGATCAGGCGCAGGCGTTCAAGGAAGCCGGCTGGCAGGCCTACAAGATCCATCCGCCACGCGATCCGGACCATGACATCCGTGTCTGTCAGGCCGTACGCCGGGCGGTCGGCGACGACTACCGGCTGATGCTCGATTCAACCTGGTCATACGATTATCCGGACGCCCTGCGGGTCGGCCGAACCATCCAGGACCTGGGGTTCTACTGGTATGAAGACCCGCTGTCCGACGAGGACATCTACGGCTACGTCAAGCTTCGCCAAAAGCTCGACATCCCGATCATGGCCACCGAGTTCCCCGCCGGCGGTCTGGACACCTACCCGATCTGGCTGACCGAGAAAGCTACCGACTACCTGCGCGGCGATATCCCGAACAAGGGCGGCCTGACGACCATGCTCAAGACGGCCCATCTGGCTGAAGCGTTCGGCCTGCGCTACGAGGTGCACCACTCCGGTAACTCACTGAACAACCTCGCCAACCTCCACCTCTGCATGGCGCTGCGGAACACCACGATGTGGGAGGTTCTGCTGCCCGCCGGCGCCCACAAATACGGCATGGTGAAAGAGCTTGAGATCGACAAAAATGGGCTGATGCACGCGCCCGCGGCCCCAGGCATCGGCGGTGACATCGACATCGAACTGATCGCCCGGAAGACCGAGGCGGTGCTGAAGTAGCGCGTCGGGGCCTTCGTCATTGCGCCGCGCTGACCGGGTAAATCAGACCCACGATCGCCCGGACAGCGCGGCGCAATGACGACTGGGACGCCACCGCCGGAACCTCAGGCGACGAACTTCTTCCCCTTCGTCGCGGCTTCCGAGCGCCGCTGCCACAGCGCCATATCCGCGTCCTTGCTGAACATTACGCGGACACCCTTGCCGCCCTGACTGACCCGGATCTTGCCGCCGTTGCGTGACTTGTGGTCTGCCAGCCACTCCAGGAACTCCGGATCCTCACTGCTGCGGCCATCGAATTCCAGGATGCCGGCGATGTCTTCCTCTTTGCGACGCTTAACCATGAATGCCTCCGGGACGCCCTAAACAGCGTTTCGGTTGAGAGAAAGCTGATACATATGTGCGGTGTGCGCTAACAAACAGGGAGGCAGACGGCTCGGCCGCGTCGGAATGTCTACTTCCGAGCCTTGCGCGCAGCGTAACGGGCATCTCGCGCGGCCTTCCGTTCGGCTTCCTCCGCCGCGGCACGCTTCCTGGCCTCGGCCGCGGCGGCCTGCGCCAGCGCGCGGCGAGCCGCCTCTTCGGCGGCCAGCCGGGCAGCCTCGGCCTCCTTGGCGGCTTTGCGTTCGGCGGCACGGGCGTCCCGTGCATCTGCGATCGCCTTGAGTGCGGCTTGCTGCTCGATCCAGGCCGGGTCGCCGGCACTGGGGCGTGAGCGAAACCGCTCCAGCAAAGCCTGCTTCGCGGCTGCGGCGGCGCTCAGACGGTCGTCGAAATTAGTTCGTGCGTGGGCAGGTTTGGTCGAAGGGGTGCGTTTCAGGTTGGGCATTCGCTGCCATTACAGCGGACCGCGGCGGCGGGCAATATCTTCCCTATGCACCCCTCAACTTCGCCACCGCTTCCAGGTGGCGCTCGTGATCGCCGGCGAAGCGCAGCACCAGATCGCATGCGCCGGCGTCCGCGTAGCTGTCCAGCCATCCTGCAAGCCCGGCCGCGGGCCCGGCATAGCAGGCTTGCCGCCGGCGCAGGATCGGAGCCGGCTGGCTGTAATAGCGCTCCAGGAAACTGTTCAATCGATCCTCGGCCTTCGCGGCGTCATCGTCGAGCGAAACCGTCAGATACATCGCGCCGCTGACCGAAGCGCGATCGCGGCCATTTTCTCGCGCAACATTCCACACGTGAGCAAGCCCCGCCGCAAAGTCGGCTGCGCTCGGGGCGATCGGAAACCAGCCGTCGAAATACTTCCCGGCGCGGTCGAGGCTGCCTTGCAGGTTGCCACCGATCCATAGCGGCGGGCCACCGGGACGGCGCGGCGTCGGTGCCACCACGGCCTGCGTCGTTTGCCATCGCCCAGCCCAGTCCACCGGCTGGCCGGACCACAACGCCTTGCACAGACGCAAGCCTTCCAGCATCCGGCCGATCCTGTGCTCGAACGGCACGCCCGCGGCGGCGAACTCGGCGCGGATGTTGGGCAGGTCGGCCGCGAAGCCGACCCCCAGGATCAACCGGCCCTCGGCAAGCTGATCCAGTGTGGCAACCTGATGCGCCAGGATCACCGGGTTGCGCAGCATCGGCAGCAGCACGGCCGTGCCGATGGTGATACCCGGGACCCGCCCCGCCACCCCGGCGAGCAGCGTCAGAGGATCATGCCGGGGCCGGGCGGTCAGGGAATCGCCGACCCAGACGGAGGCGAACCCGAGATCGTGCGCCCGCGAAGCCAGGTCCAGCAGCGGACCCGTTTCCGGCCGCCCCTCCATGATCTGCTCTCGGGTTGGCAGCAGGTAGCCGATCCTTGGTGTCATTGATGACCACCCCTCCAAATTCACCATGGCCCTGCATGGCCCTCTCAAAAAGATCCGCGATGACCAGCGAACCGACAGGTGAAAGCGTTGACCTTTCTATCCCGCTCGGCCAACAGCTCCAACGTCCCACCGCGGTCACCAAAACCGCGCCAGCCCGGAAAACGCGCTTGCCGCGACGATGAATCCCTACCAAGGTAATAGATGAAAAGTCGGGCTGAGTCTGAGATCGCGGAGGAACATTTCGCTAAAATCGGAGTGGCGTGATCGTCGCTGTTACCCCGTTACGGACGATCTTCCGGCACGCAGCTTCCCCCTCGGTCAAAGTCTTTGGCGCGTCTTCAACAGATGATGCCCCGCCGCGGAACCGAGGCGGCGATGAAGTAACGCGGTTGGCTGACTGCTTAAACCAAGCTTACCACACGAAGACCAATCAAGTGGGGGAAACATCCATGAGCCATTCAGTGCCGTCCCCGCCCGCGGTGGCCCGAAGCCAGCAAACAACTGCCGCGCCGGTGCCCCCGCGCGTCCGCCGTGCTCAGATCATCGCGCTTTCGCTGTTGGTCCTGGGCGGCATCATTAACTATGTGGATCGAGGTACCCTCGCGGTCGCCAACAGCATCATCGCCGCCGAACTCGGGCTGTCACTCGGCCAGATGGGCCTGCTGCTGTCTGCGTTCGCCTGGAGCTACGCCATCGCGCAGTTGCCCGCCGGAGGATTGGTCGACCGTATCGGGCCGCGCCGCTTCCTCGCCGCGGGCCTCATCGTCTGGTCGATCGCTCAGGCCGCCGGCGGATTTGTGCACAGTTTCGCGCAGTTCATCGCTGCCCGCGTGTGCCTGGGAATCGGTGAGGCGCCGCAGTTCCCTTCGGCCGCCCGCGTCGTCAGCAACTGGTATCCGGTCAGCAAGCGCGGCGCACCGACCGGCGTCTTCAATTCCGCGTCGCCGCTGGGGGCAGCGATCGCCCCGTTGATCCTGAGTCAGTTGATCATCTTTCTCGATTGGCGCTGGATGTTCATCCTGACCGGCGCGGCGGGCCTGTTCGCGGCGGCCATCTGGCTCTTGCTCTACCGCGATCCATCCGATCTCAACCTCACCCGCGACGAAATACGCTATCTGACCGAGGAAGAAGAAACCAAGGTGGTCGCGAAAGTCACCCTCGCCGACTGGATCGGCCTGTTCTCCTATCGCACCACCTGGGGCATGATCATCGGATTCTTCGGCTCGGTGTATTTGAACTGGGTCTATCTGACCTGGCTCCCCGCCTATCTGATCACCGAACGCCACATGAGCCTGGCGCGAACCGGCGTCGCCGCATCTGTCCCGTTCTTCTGCGGCTTCCTCGGCTGCCTGATCGCGGGATGGCTGTCCGACCAGGTGGTCAAACGCACCGCCGGTTCGCCGGTAACCGGGCGCCGCATTCCGGTCGTCGTCGCAATGCTCGGCATGGCCGCCTTCACCGTTCCCGCCGCGCTCGCCGACAGCAACACCATCGCCCTCGCTTGCATCTCTGTGGTGATCTTCCTCGCCAATGCCGCCTCGGCCTGCTCCTGGGCACTCGCCACCGCCGCCGCGCCGGCCAACCGTATCGCCTCGCTCGGATCATTGCAGAATTTCGGCGGCTTCATCGGTGGCGCCCTCGCACCCATCGTGACCGGCTTCATCGCCCAGTCATTCTCCTTCGTTCCGGCCCTGCTGACCGGAGCGGCAATCGCTTTCGCGGGGGCCCTGAGCTATCTGTTCCTGGTCACCCGACCGATCCCCGAACATGCCGAACCGAAAACCGGAGTGTCCACATGACAAATCGTCATCCCCGTATCGAAGGTATCATTCCGGTCATGCTGACACCGTTCACCAGTGACGGGCAGATCGACTACGGCGGCCTGGAACGGCTGATCGGCTGGTATCTGGCGCATGGTGCCGACGCCTTGTTCGCCGTGTGCCAGTCCAGCGAGATGCAGCTCCTGTCGCTGGACGAACGCGTCGCCCTGAGCCGCTTCGTCGTCAAGGCCGTCAACGGCCGGGTGCCCGTCGTGACCTCCGGACACATCAGCGACGATATTCAGACCCAGATCGACGAATTGACTGCGATGAGCCGGACCGGCGCCGATGCGCTGATCCTGGTGACGAACCACCTGGATCCGAAGCAACAGGGCAGCGAGATCTTGAAAGGCACCCTGTCCACCCTCCTGGACCGCTTGCCCGAGGACATCCCTCTGGGTCTCTACGAATGTCCCGCGCCCTATCGTCGTCTTTTAACGGATGACGAGGTAACCTTCTGTGCCCAGTCGGAGCGGTTCATCCTGCTGAAGGACGTAAGCTGCGATCTCGAAATCGTAAAACGGCGCCTCGCACTGACTGCGGGAACACCTCTGCGGATCCTCAACGCCAACGCCGCGATTGCCTGGGATGCGATGAAGGCCGGCGCACCGGGCTTCAACGGCGTGTTCGCCAATATTCATCCAGATCTGTACAAATGGCTTTACACCGACTCCGCCAGTCACCCGGAACTCGCCCAAGAACTGGCGACATTTCTCGTCCTGGCCGCGGTGTCGGAGGCACTGGGGTATCCCGCCCTGGCCAAGATCTATCACCAGCGTATCGGAACCTTCGATTCCATCCGCTGCCGGGTCATCGATTACGACGTTCACGAGCGGTTCTGGGCCCTGGACGCGGTGATCGACAAGATCGTCGATGGCACCGAGTTCTACCGCGCCAGGATCGCTGCCCTGCCGGCATGATGTGTGATTTGCCCGTGATGACAGCGGCTGCCGAGACGTAAGGGAAGTGCGAATCCCGATGAACGCCCAAATCAAACCACCGGATGATTCGGAAAAATTCGTTGTCGTGGTCGGCAGCCTCAACATGGATCTGGTGCTGCGCGTGCCGCGCGCGCCGGCGGCTGGGGAAACGTTGACCGGCCACGAATTTTCGGTGACGCCGGGAGGGAAGGGGGCCAATCAGGCGGTGGCCTGCGCACGCCTCGGTTCCCGTGTGCTGATGGCCGGCCGGGTCGGCGCCGACGCCTTCGGCCGGGACCTTCGGGAGGCCTTGGTCGCCGATGGCATCGATAGCGAGTTCGTTTCTATAGACAATCATACGGCTACCGGCGTGGCCATGATTCTGGTGGAAGACAGCGGCCAGAACCGGATCGTTTTGACCCCCGGCGCCAATGCGCAATTAGCCGCGGCCCATCTCGACGCCGCCGCCACCCGCATCGAACGAGCCGCCCTGATGATCCTGCAACTGGAAGTGCCGCTGGCGACAGTGGAACATGCGATCAGGATCGCCCGGCGCGCATCCGTGCCGGTTCTGCTCAACCCGGCGCCGGCGCAATCGTTGCCGGACCGCCTGTGGCCGGCTGTCGACTATCTGATCCCCAATGAAACCGAGGCCGCGCTGCTGGCCGGCTTTCCGGTGACCGAGCCACGTTCGGCCGCTGCTGCCGCCGAGGTCTTTCGCGCCCGCGGCGTCCGCGATGTCCTGGTGACCCTGGGCGAACAGGGCGTCGTCATCGCCGGCCCGGGCGGGACGCGGCATGTTCCGGCACTGCCATCCCGGGCGGTCGACACCACCGCCGCCGGCGACACGTTTATCGGCGGTTTCGCAACCGGTCTGCTTGAAGGCATGGAAGTGGAGCATGCCGGCCGTCTCGGCCAACAGGCGGCGGCTTTCTGCGTGGCGCGACACGGCGCACGGCGGTCGATTCCTTTCCGCATCGATCTGTGACCTGGAGCTTATCCTGCGCGACCGATATTGGAAGGGGACAGCCCACCCTTACCATCGGTCTCAACATGATCGCGATCTCCGGCACCACACCCTAAAATCCCTGCCAAGCCGCTGATTATACCAGCCGGCCGAAGGGTCGGCCGACTGGTGTCTCTTTGATTTTGCGCGCAGCCGCCACGCCAACCCTGCGCGCATACCAGTCAGCGTAAACGCCGGCTGGTATTAGCTCGCCCGTCCCGCGCAGCGGGAGATCAGACCTTTACCGTCGAGGCCTGATAGATCTCGTCGATCGACGCCGCCAGGACCGTGTCGAACTCCGTATCACTCATCTGATGCCGGAGCTCCTCCAGCAGCGCGCGGGAGAAGCTCGCGATCATGCCGTGCTGTGCGGCCAGCCGCTTGCAGGCTTCGGCCCGCGAGTACCCGCCGGAAAGCGCCACAACCCGCGCCACCCCCGGATGGCTGATCAGCGGCGCATAAAGATCGACGACATCCGGGATCGTCAGTTTGAGCATAACCTTGCGGTCCGCCGGCCAGGCGTCCAGATGCTTCGTCAGTTCCGCCAGCAGGATGGCTTCCGCACCCTTCTTGTCCGGACTCTTGATCGAGACTTCCGGCTCGATGATCGGCACCAGCCCGAACCCGGCAATCTGCGCCGCCAGCTCGAACTGCTGCGCCACGATCGCCGCGATGCCCGATTTCGAGGCCAGGTTGATCACCGAACGCATCTTCGTCCCAAAAACGCCAAGCTTCACTGCACGGTCAAGCAGCGCGTCAAGGCCCGGGATCGGCTTCATCAGGCTGACACCGTCCTTCTCAGCCTCGAGACCTTTGTCCATCTTCAGGAACGGGACCACGCCACGCTCCTCCCAAAGGAAAGCCGGAACAGACTTGCCTCGCGCTTCCCCGTCCATCGTCGCCTCGAACAGGATGGCGCCGATCACTTTCTCTCCGGTAAAGGCGGGCGCCGTGATAATGCGCACCCGCATCTCATGGATCAGTTTGAACATCTCGGAATCGCCGCTGTAGGCGCTCTCCGGAATGCCGTAGAGCCGCAGCGCCCCAGGTGTCGAGCCGCCGCTCTGGTCAAGTGCGGCAATGAAGCCAGCCTTGCCGGACATTTGCGCCATCATCTTGTCGTTGGCCATGATCGTCATCCCCTGCTTGAGACCGCTACGCGCAAGGAAACCGCGTGCGGCCTTCGTCGATAGCACCGACCCAATCAGATTACAGGAATGATGTTCACGCAACCCCCGTCAAGCGGTTCCATGAACCAGCCCGTGGGACGCGGAAAGCCGAGGTCAGCACCGCCACTCGTCCCAACGCCCCGCCGGCAGGATCGGCATGCCGGCGACGCGGGGCCAGGTGGAAAAAGGGCGTCAAGGCAAGCATCCGTCCGCCAGGCCACGCCCTGTCACACCCCCAGATCGCGCTTCACCTCCACCCAGCGGTCAAGGATCGGCATGATCTTGTCCTCCTTCTCCGCCGGCAGGCTGAAAACGACCCGGTCAATGCCGATCTCCTGGCAGAAACCCAGCCTGTCCAGATCGTCCGGCACGCGGAAGATGCTGACCGGCAGCGTCGCCGGATCGCGCCCCGCCTCCACAGCCATATTGCGGAAATTCGCGATCACCACCCCGATCCCGTCATGCTCCGGCCGGTCGGCGCGCGGAATCCAGCCGTTCCCGTACCGGATCGCCCGATTCGCCGCGTACGGAAACGCGCCCCCGACAATGATCGGCGGGTAGGGCTTCTGAAACGGCTTCGGCCACTGGCTCATCGGCCCGAATTTCACGAATTCTCCTTCGTAGGACGGCTCATCCTGCGTCCAGATCGTCTGCATCGCCTCGATCCGTTCCCGCGCCAGCTTGTGACGGGTCCCGAACGCTGTCCCGTGATTCTCGATCTCGTCCCGGTTCCACCCATTCCCGACCCCGAACAGGAACCGACCCTGCGAAAGCTGGTCGATCGAGGACACCGCCTTGGCCGTCACGATCGGATCCCGCTGCACCACCAGTGCAATGCCGGTCCCGATCTTCAAAGTCTTCGTCACCGCGGCGGCGGTGTTCAAGGCCAGGAACGGATCGTAAATGTCGTAGTACGGCCGGGGCAGCGGACCACCCCCCGGATAGGCCGACAGGCGAGTCGATGGCACATGGGTGTGCTCCGGCACCCACAGCGATTCAAACCCCCGCTCCTCCAGCGCCCGCCCCAGCGCGGCCGGCTGCATCGAGTCGATGGTGAAAAACATGACGGCGCCAATTTTCATCATCTACAATTCCTGTTCAGGCGGATCGGACGGCCGGAAAGACTTCCTCCGAGATCAACTGCATCTGTTCCATAGCCAGGCTGGCCGGCATGCCAACCCAGTGGATGCCAAGGATCAGCGTATTGACCCCGAAACGGTGCTTCAGCAAAAGAATCTGCTCGACCACCTCGCTCGGAGAACCGAACAGAAAGCGGTCATTCATCAGGTCCTCGAAGTCCACGCTGAAAGCGTCGCCCGAGGGCATCACCTTGTCCTGCCCCCAGTCCTTGTAGATTTTGTATTTCGCCTCCAGCGAAGGCTTCGCCAGCCGGATCGCCTCGGCCCGCGTGGGCGCGACGAACACTTCGCGGGCCATCGGCAGTTCATCCGGGAACCCCTTGCCGCAAGCGTCGAGCGCCCGCTTGTAGACCTCCATCTGTTCCGCGATCGTGTCGATCTTGTTGTGCGGATTGATGAACCAGGCGTCGGCCATCCGAGCCGCCCGCCGGATCCCGACATTGGCATTGGCCCCAATCCAGACCGGAGGCATCGGCTTCTGCACCGGCATGACCGTGCAGTTCGCATTGTCCAGCCGAAAGTAGCTCCCCTCCATGCTGACGAAATCTTCCGACCACAGCCGCTTCACGGCGGTCAGGCATTCCTCGAACCGCGGCCCGGACTGCTTCTGCGTCGACCCGAACGCGTTGAACTCCACCTCCCGGTAACCGATCCCCGCGCCGAAAATCAGCTTGCCGTCGCACATGACGTCCAGCGAAGCCAGTTCCTCCGCCACATGCAGCGGGCTGTGCAGCGGCAGCAGCACGACGCCCGGACAAAGCCGCATCTTCGGCGCCACCAAAGCCACCTGGCACAGATAAGGAATCTGCTGGATGTACTGGAACGGATAAGAGCTGTAGTGCGAGCCCTTGGCGATCACGTCATAGCCCAGCGCCTCGGCGCGCGTTGCAGCATCCAGATCCTCGCGCAAGCGGACGCGCATGTCGTCGCCTTGCGGATACTGGCCGCGGATGATCAGCCCGAAGCGCATGGTGTCCCCTCCCTCGCGTTGACGAGAGGGTGGCAGGCAGTACGGCGCTGTCAAGGACGGACCGCGTTTGCCATGCTGCGCCGATGCGCCTGACCCATCCCACCATCCACCCCGTAGGCCGCCCAGTCTCGTTCCTCTTCAACGATAACCGCATCGAAGCAATAACGGGCGAAACAATTGCTGCGGCGCTTTCAGCCGCCGGGATCACGACCTTCCGTCGCACGCCGTCGGGCGCACCGCGCGGCCTGTTCTGCGCCATGGGCGCCTGTTTCGATTGTGTTGTTACCGTAAATGGCCGGATCGGACAGCGCGCGTGCCTGACGCCCGTGGCCGAGGGGATGCAGGTGGCCAGCGCCTTCCCATCCGAACTGACGCCCGATGCCGCCCCGTTCAGCGACGAACTGGACTGCGACATCCTGGTCGTCGGCGCCGGGGTGGCCGGACTGTCCGCCGGAATCGCGGCGGCCGCCGCGGGTGCCTCCGTCATCGTCCTCGATGAGCGTGACGCCCCAGGCGGCCAGTTCGCCAAACCGCTCGCGCCCAGCCATGCCGGCGCCACGCCGGACGCGCAGTTCCGCCTGGGCACAAGCCTTCGCACCCAGGCCGAACACGCCGGTGTGCGGCTGGAGGCCAACGCCACCGTCTGGGGCGCCTTCGGACCAACCGAGATCGCCGCACTCGTGCGAGGCCAGTCGATCACCTACCACCCGCGCCGCCTGATCCTGGCAACCGGCGCCCATGATGCCCCCGTTCCGATCCCCGGCTGGACCCTGCCCGGCGTGATGACCACCGGCGGCTTGCAGACCCTGGTGCGCAGCCAGCGCGTTTCCCCCGGCCAGCGCGTGCTGATCGCCGGCAACGGGCCGCTGAACCTGCAACTCAGCTGCGAACTTCTGGCCAGCGGCCTAACACCGGTCGCAGTGCTGGAGGCCGCCGTCCGGCCTGGCCTGGCGGCGTGGCGGGACCTGGCGCGCATGGCGCTATCAGCCCCGGACCTGGTGCGCGACGGCTGGCGCATGCTGCGACGGCTGAACCAGGCCAACGTCCCCGTGCTGTGGGGCACCATCCTCGATCGCCTGGACGGCGACGACCGAGTCCGCAGCGCCATCGCCGGCGCACGCCGGTTCGACGTCGATGTGGTCGCCCTCAACATGGGGTTCCAGCCCGAGGTCAACCTCGCCCGTGCCCTGGGCGTGCCGCACCGCTTCGTCGATCGGGGCGCCGGGTCTCTCGCGACCGAATCCGACCCGGAAGGCCGAACCACGGTCGCCGGGGTGTTCTCGGTCGGCGATGGCGCCGCGCTGGGCGGAGCGCGCGTCGCCCAGGCGCGCGGCCGTCTGGCAGGTCTGGCCGCGGCAAGGGAAATCGGCTTCAACGCGCCGGCGGATGCCGCGACCCAGGCTGCCCTGAAGCGGGCCGAGACCTTCCAGGCCGCGCTGTGGCGCGTGTTCGCCGCGCCGCCCATCGCGATGGAAGATGCAACGATCGTCTGCCGCTGCGAGGAAGTCACCGCCGCCCGCTTGCGACACGAACTCGCGTCCGGCCTCACCTCGCTCCCAGCCCTGAAAAAAGCCACACGCGCCGGGATGGGCCGCTGCCAGGGCCGTTTCTGTGCCGCTACGATCAGCCGGATGTGCCCGGGCGCTCCGGAGCCGGACGATTTCGCCGCACCCCGTGCCCCGCTGCGTCCCGTGCCGGCAGCCCCCCTGATGCGCGAGGCACACGAATTCACCGCACCTCTTCTGTCCAATCCCGCCCCGCCTGTCCGCCTCCACGCACTGCCTCCCCTGCCGGTCGAGGCCCGACACGCCGCCGTGGTGGTAATCGGCGGCGGCGTGGCCGGACTGTCAACGGCCTTGTACCTGGCCAAAGGCGGCGCCGACGTGCTGCTGATCGACCGCGACGAGGTCGCCATGGCCGCCAGCACCGCCAACGCCGGCAGCCTGCATGTCCAGTTGCTGTCCTACGACTTCAATGACGACACACCCTCAGACGGCGGCCCGGCGGCCCACACGCTGCCACTCGCCCCGCGCAGCATCAAGCAGTGGAAGCAGATCGCCGCCGCCGCCGGCGAAGATCTCGGCATCCGCACCGAGGGCGGCCTGATGCTCGCCGAGGACCCCGCTGGCCTCGCCTGGCTGCATCGCAAATCGGCCATGGAACGCCAGTGGGGCATAGAAAGCTACCTACTTGGAAGTAACGAACTCCGGGACCTTGCTCCCGCCCTGTCTGACCGCATGCTCGGTGCCGATTTCGTCCCGGCCGAGGGCTATGGCGACCCGCTGCGCGGCATGATGGCTCTCCTGCAACTGGCCCAGGCCCACGGCGCACGGCCGCTGCGCGGGGCCGAGGTGCTGGCGATAACACGCACGCAAGCCGGCTGGACCGTGACCACCAGCAAAGGCCCGGTGACCGCAGGCCGTATCGTCAACGCGGCCGGCCCCTGGGCCGCCGGCATCGGCCGCATGGTCGGGCTGGATTTGCCCGTGACGGGCACCGTCCAACAGGTCATCGTGACCGAACCCGCCCCCGTCCTGACCCGCCATCTCGTGGCGATGGCCAGCCGCCACCTATCGCTGAAGCAGCAGGCTACCGGCGGGTTCCTGATCGGCGGCGGCTGGTTCGGCGGCTTCGACCCCGCAACCGGGCGCACCGCCAATCTGCGCCGCAACATCGAGGGCAATCTCTGGGTCTGCGAGCGAGCCCTGCCCGCACTGAAGGCACTGTCAATCGTGCGCGCCTGGACCGGGATCAACCCGGCGATTGATCGCGCGCCGCTGCTCGGGGAGGCACCCGGCCTGCCCGGCTTCTACAACACCGTCACCGCGAACGGCTACACGCTCGGACCAGTCGTTGGGCAGATAACGGCCGAGGCGATCCTGCACGGCGAAACAATCGACCCGCGCTACAGGATTGAGCGGTTCCACTAATATTAGAACGGCAATTTGTTAAGATGCCTACCCACGACGACAAGATAGGCGGGGGCACCCAAGTCAGCAAATAATCGCACAAGAACATGAATCTCCCTCGTAGTCGTGCAACCGATCTCCAAATGGCGAGGAGTGCTTGCGGGAGGAAGGTCTGCGGAAACGCCTCCGACGCGATAAAATGCAAGGGATGGGTCGTCGCCCAAAATGAGAGGGGGCAAAGCGGACTCGATGTTCTCCAGCCCGAATTCCCATACCGCTACGCCATGCGCAATTTTTGCAATCATTCTGACGAACATAAGGCTATCAAACTTGGTCTCAGTCCACATAGCCTTCGGTGGGGGCTCACCCACCTCGAATTGTTCACGGTGCCACCACGGTCTTATGAATGCGTTTGTTTCATTGCAGTCTCGTACAGGAACTTGCCGTGTTATGCCTGGCAGCTTGAAAACCGGAAGCATACAGAATGTCGGATGCTGTGGGTATGGTCGGCGTCTCTTCTCCCATCCTGCTTCTGGAGGAGACAATCCAGGAGGGACAACCTTCCCCGACCCATCTTCCTTTACCGTAACCCAAACTTCTAGGTCATTTGGTCTTTTGTCGACGCCCCTGTTGCCGATCCCACGGCGGTAACGGATGTCTCGCAGCATATTCTCAAGGCAGGCTGTTTCGACAAGGTCGATTTTCTTTTTGCAAACACCACAAGAAGCTTTGAAAAGCACCCTGTCACCACCAAGGCCGGCTGGCACTACATGCTCATTGGTCAGGTGTTTCGTGCTGCCACAATAGATACAACAACCCACGGTTTGATAAGGCGACGTTTTCGGCGAGACGAGCCATCCGTTGATATATTTCAAGGCTTTGTTGCGGTGGGACGAGGGTATCCATCGGATGACCCGTATCGCCAAAAAGTTGCGCCAGTTCAGGGCTAGCCCCACACCTTTCCGAAATCGTCTGCGGACGGACCTCCGCAAACGAACTCCCTGAGCGCGAAGGGAGTTCTTTGGATGCATCGGGGCGGGCTGACATAGCCTGAATGTGGAGTCAAATGCCGTTTACGTGGCTGAGATGGCAATGCAAGTACACCCCGGCATGGTTTCCGCTGCCAGCCATGGTGGCGGCGTCCGTCCCCAGCAAAACTCCGTTGAACAGGGACGGCTCGCGATAGCGACCGGCGTGCTAGTGGCGCGGCAGTCGTCGGGTAACTTGAACGGCGCCGGCTGCTCGGCCTTCCCGCGGCTGATCCTCTTGGCGGACTTTGCAATCTCAATGAAGACCTGCTGCAATTCTAGGTCCTGGGGGAAAGCGCTTGCGCCTTCTCGTAGGTCGTCGCATCGGCGTACGTTACGATCACGAACCAGTCCCCCTCATTCGGACCGGTTTGAAAGCGACTGAGCCGATAGCCGACCCCGTATAATGCCGCGGCAACCGCTGCCGGTAAGTATAACACCGCCCACACATGACGTGAAGCGCAGCCATTCACTGCCAGCGAAACGTGTCATCCATCCCCAATGCGTAACCGGTGCCCGCCGGCCCCGTCCATCGCGTGCCGCAATGCGGACAGCAGCGCAACGATCGACGGCGCGGCCCGCGGCGGCCGCCCCGCCGCAGCCCGCTCCGGAGTCTGGCAAAACCAGCGCACCGGCCGCAAATCCGGATCGGCACGGGCGACCGTGAACACACCCCTCGGCGTTTCGATCGCAACGTCGCTGTCGCGCGCAACGACTTTGCCCGACACCTCCCATAGCTTCAGGCAATCCAGCAGCAACGATCGGAGCTCCGCATCGGTCATCGGCTCAAAGCCGAGGCGCCGTGAACATTTCGTCCGCCACCTTGCGATGCTGCCACGTCCCGTCGCCCAGGCTGCCTTTGAAAACCCCGTTCTCCACCACGACCTTGCCCCGCAGCACCGTCAGGCACGGCCACGCGTTCATCTTGCGACCCTCCCACGGCGAGTAGTCCGCCTCATGCAGATCCTCCGCCCGGATCACCCGCTGATCCGCCGGGTTCAGAACACAAACATCCGCATCCGACCCCGCCGCCAGCGCCCCTTTCCGAGGATACAGCCCCATGATCTTTGCCGCGTTGGTGGAAACCAGATCGACATAGCGCCGTAACGAATACCCGCGCTTGCCCACCATCT
>JBEKLE010000076.1:0-18292 GCA_050010355.1 Rhodopila sp.
TTCTTGATGTGCTCCTGGATCACGCGGCCGAGCGGCCTGGCACCGTAGAGGCGATCGTAGCCGCGTTCGGCGAGCCATTCCTTGGCGGCCGAGGACAGTTCGATCGTCACGTTCCGGTCCGCGAGCTGGGCCTCCAACTGCATCACGAACTTTTCGACCACCCGGCCGACGATTTCCGGCGTCAGGCCGGCGAAGGTGATCGTCGCATCCAGGCGGTTGCGGAATTCGGGGGTGAACAGGCGCTTGATGGCGTCTTCATCCTCACCCGTGCGAACCTCGCGGCCGAACCCGATGGCTTCCTTCGCCATATCGGATGCGCCGGCGTTGGTGGTCATGATCAGGATCACATTACGGAAATCGACCGTCTTGCCGTTGTGGTCGGTGAGCTTCCCGTGGTCCATCACCTGCAGCAGGATGTTGAACAAGTCCGGATGGGCCTTCTCGATTTCATCCAGAAGCAGCACGCAATGCGGATGCTGGTCGATCGCGTCGGTCAGCATGCCGCCCTGATCGAACCCGACATAGCCCGGCGGGGCGCCGATCAGCCGCGACACCGAATGCCGCTCCATATATTCCGACATGTCGAACCGGATGAGCTCGATTCCCATGGTCGACGCCAACTGCCGCGCCACCTCGGTCTTTCCAACACCCGTCGGCCCCGAGAACAGATAGTTGCCGATCGGCTTTTCCGGCTCGCGCAGCCCGGCGCGGGCGAGCTTGATAGCGGCGGCCAACGCGTCGATCGCCTTGTCCTGGCCGAACACCATCGACTTCAGGTCGCGCTCCAGATTCCGCAGAGTCTCCTTGTCGTCGGCGGAAACCGACTTTGGCGGTATGCGGGCGATCTTCGCCACGATCTCCTCGACGTCGCGCAGGGTGACCGTCTTCCGGCGCTTGTGCTCAGGCAGCAGCATGCGGGAGGCGCCGACCTCGTCGATGACGTCGATCGCCTTGTCCGGCAGCTTGCGATCGTGGATGTATTTCGCCGACAGCTCAACGGCGGCGCGGATCGCCTCGTCCGTGTAGCGGACCTTGTGGTGCTTCTCGTAGTTCAGCTTCAGGCCGCGCAGGATTTTCACCGAATCTTCCAGCGACGGCTCATTCACGTCGATCTTTTGGAAGCGGCGGACCAGGGCGCGGTCCTTTTCGAAGTAGTTGCGGAATTCCTTGTATGTCGTGCTGCCGATGCAGCGCAGGTTGCCGGACGCCAAAGCCGGCTTCAACAGGTTGGAGGCATCCATCGCCCCGCCGCTGGTGGCGCCGGCGCCGATCACGGTGTGGATCTCGTCAATGAACAGGATGGCGCCGGGCTGATTCTCCAGCTCGTTGACCACGGCCTTCAGGCGTTCCTCGAAGTCGCCGCGATAACGCGTGCCGGCGAGCAGGGAGCCCATATCGAGGGCGAAGATAGTGGATTTCGCCAGGACCTCGGGCACGTCGCCTTCGACGATTCGCTTCGCCAGGCCCTCGGCGATGGCGGTCTTGCCGACGCCCGGATCGCCGACGTACAGGGGATTGTTCTTGGTGCGGCGGCAGAGAATCTGGATCGTCCGCTCGATTTCGGAGTCACGGCCGATCAGCGGGTCGATCTTCCCGGCCATCGCCTTCTTGTTCAGGTTCACGCAGTAGTTGGACAGCGCGTCCTGGCTGCGCCGGCTTGGTTTTTCCTCGCGCTCCTGCTCCGGCTGGTTGCCTTCGGGCGTCTGGTTGTTGGTGCCGGTCACCGGGCGCTGGGCGGACCTTCCGGGGGCCTTCGCAATGCCGTGGCTAATGAAGTTCACCGCATCCAGGCGGGTCATATCCTGGAGCTGCAGGAAGTAGACCGCATGGCTTTCGCGCTCGCTGAACAGGGCAACCAGCACGTTGGCGCCGGTGACTTCATCGCGGCCGGAGGACTGCACGTGGATCGCGGCGCGCTGGACCACGCGCTGGAAGCCGGCGGTGGGTTTTGGATCACCCGGCCGATCGGTCGCCAGGCCTGCCAGGTCCTTATCGAGAAATTCGGTCAGGTCGTTGCGCAGCTTGTCGAGATCGACTCCGCATGCCTTCAGCACCGTGGCGGCATCGGTATCCTCCGCCAGGCCGAGAAGAAGATGCTCAAGGGTGGCATACTCATGCCGCCGTTCGCTGGCGAGCGACAGGGCGCGGTGCAGCGTCTGTTCGAGGTTCCGTGACAGCATATCCGACGCTCCTAAACGCTTGCGGCCCGATAAGAGACCTGATCATTCCCGGGTGACGCGACCGCCCATCCCGTTAGGCAACCGATGATGGCGCTAACATGGCCAACATCGTTATCATTCCTTCTCGATCGTGCACTGGAGGGGGTGCTGGTTCTGGCGAGCCAGGTCCATGACCTGGGTCACTTTTGTCTCAGCGACCTCGTAGGTGTACACGCCACACACGCCGACGCCCCGGCGGTGAACATGCAACATGATGCGCGTGGCTTCTTCCCGGTTCTTTTGAAAGAACCGCTCAAGGACGTGAACGACGAACTCCATAGGCGTATAATCGTCGTTCAGCATCAAAACCTTGTACATGGCGGGCTTCCGCGTCTTCGGACGGGCCTTGACGACGACCCCCGTATTGGGTCCCTCCGTCGTGCCGCCTCCACGTTTGTCGTTGTCGCTCATCCTGTTCGCATCCATTCGCCGTCCCGCACCGGCCGCTGCCCGGCCAACCTTTCAAAACCCGTCTGTTGCCATCACCGCCCGGGCGCCGTGGTTACAAACGCGTGCGCCCTCAACTCATACCCACCGTTGCCCGATCTGCTCCATCTGCCGATCAAGAAAGCAGCATATCGGAACGTGACCCCCCGATGAAAGGATATTGGCGTCGGTCACAAAAAGACGATTGCGCCGTCTGGCCATCACTGCAAGGGGCTTCTTCCCCAAATGTCAAACAAACCGGAGCGGTGGTCCGGACCCGCTGGAGTAGATGGGTCGCGCGACCCATAAAACAAAGGCCCGGACGATTGCCCGGGCCTTTGTGGTAGCCGAGAGAATGGCTCGTGGGGGGAGGATGCCCCGACCCGTTCTCCGGCCTGCGCCGCGGCCGGTTAGGCGGCCTTGGCGAACTTCTCGACCGCAACGCTCACCCGCGCAGTGATCGGTGCCAGCGTCTGCTCGGTCAGCTTGAAGGACGCATCGGTCAGCTTGCCGGATTCGGCCAGCGACTTCTCAAGCGCGGAGCGGGCAAAGGACGACTGCAGTTCAAACGCGTCCTTAAGGGACTTCACGCTGGTGAGCGCCTTGAAGGCGGACATGCTCTCATCCAGGGAGGCCTTGGTAACAGCAGCGAGGTGCTTGGACAGATCCTGCACACCGCTCGCCCAGATCTGGCTGGCCTTCATCACCGCCTCCATATTGCCCTGGCTAAAGGCAACCAGATCCTCGGCGGTCTTCATGGCTTTCTCAACCCCTTCTTTCATTTTGGCCTGGGTCGCTTCCAACCCGGCGGTCGCCTTTTCAACGCCTACCTTGAGCGTCGACACAGTTGCGTCGATCGCCTTGCTCGTCTCTACCTCGGAGCCCGCGGTTACATCGACGATCTTCGATTTGTTCGCTGACATTGGTTTGTCTCTCTCGCTGTTAACGGATCGGTTTCACAACGGCGCAAGCGCCGGGTCATAGCTCGGGCGCACCGCCGATAAACTCTTTGTAGCCATGCCGACGCTGAATTTCTCTTTCGCTGCACCGCAACACAGAGCTGATATAGAAACCTCCCGCGCGGCAATCAAGGACATTTTTGTGCAGCGCACAAGAAAGCTTCCGCGACCGCGGGAACCGATGTCCGGCCGTTGTGAAACCGACCGCGCGACCGGATGCGAGGGTCGCGCTGTAACACGTTCAGATTTTACGGTTTTCGTCGCGTTTTACGCTGGACATCGGGTGCCACTGAAACATAAAGTTTCGTCACTGCTTAGGAAGGGACCTAGATGGCCAGCTTTGCGTGCCTTGTGCGCAAGCATTTATTGCGCTGCCTGTTGGCCGCCAGTGGCTTGAGATCATGGCTTTTGTGGTCGTTGGTGATCGCCTCACCGGCGCATGCACAGATCGGTTCAGCTCGTTACAGCTCCATCGTGGTTGACGCCACGAGCGGGGACGTTCTCGAGGATGTGAACGCGGACCAACCTCGCCATCCCGCCAGCCTGACCAAAATGATGACCTTGTATCTGGCGTTCGAGGCGCTCCGCGACCGTCGTATCGCCTTGGATCTGTCCGTCGCTGTCTCCGCCCACGCCGCCTCGATGGAACCTTCGAAGCTCGGTCTGCTCCCTGGCTCGCGGTTGACCGTGGAGCAGGCGATCCTCGGGCTGGTGACGAAATCGGCCAATGACGCGGCTTCCGCCCTGGGCGAATTGCTCGGCGGCAGCGAGGATCGCTTTGCGCAGATGATGACCCTCCGCGCCCGGGCGCTAGGCATGAGTAACAGCACCTTCACGAATGCCTCGGGGCTTCCGGATCCGGATCAATGGTCCACGGCCCGCGATCTGGCGATCCTGAGCCGGCGGCTGATCAACGATTTTCCCGCCTACTACCCTTATTTCTCAACGCCAAGTTTCGCCTGGCATCGACAGGTCATCTTTAACCACGATAATATGTTGCGCACCTACCCCGGTGCCGACGGGCTGAAAACCGGCTATACAGAGGCGTCCGGCCACAACCTCGTTACAAGCGCGCTGCGCGGCGGGGTAAGGCTGGTCGGCGTGGTGCTGGGCGCGGCCTCGAACGGGGAACGCGATATTCATATGGCATCGCTGCTCGATCATGGGTTCGAGCAGATGGATGTGCCCGTGTTCCGCAAGCCGGTGCAGATGGCGTCGCGGGTGACGCTGATCGCAAGCGCGCACGCGGCGGAGATCACGCGACCGGCGCCGTCCCATGGGCACGCTGCGAACTGGACAGTTCAGATCGGCACCTATCCCACCGAAGCGGCTGCTCATAGCGCTGCATTGGCGGCTCGACGGGACGCTGAAGCAGGAGAGGCCCGCGTCGAACCGACGCGTCTGCGGACAAGAACGATCTGGCGGGCTCAGGTGACGGGGCTGACCCAGTCCGATGCGCTTGACGCGTGTTCCGGCCACCGCAAGGGCCCCTGCGTTGTGCTCCGGCCCGACCCGCGGCAGGTGGTGAGCGGCTAGCGGCGATCCAAGGTGGCGGAGCAGGCCGGGGAGTTTCTCCTCCACCGGCACAGAAATCCAGGCGCCGGCCACGCCACCGGATCCCACCACAAGGCGGGCGTGGTCCGGGCCGATGAGGCGCGGGCGGCGGCCATTCTTGTGGCCGGGCGCCCCCACGGCATACGTACCCAGGAATGGCCTGGTGGCGACGCGGGCGACGTCCTTCACCGTGTCTTCGGAGCAGTGGGCCACATCGAGGGATGCCCAGCTTGTTTAGCCGCTGCACGACCTCGGTGCCGGAAGCGGTCAGACCGCCGTGGGCCGGAGGCGCGGTCTGGATGTCGCCGGTTTCGTTCACGAGCGAGTGTGTGAGGTGGACGCTGCGTACGCCGTGGGCTTCCACCGCGTCTAGCCGGTCGAGGTGCGGATTCGCAACCCTCGGTTGCAAGTATGAAGACAGGATCATCCGCGTATATCTCATCGGGTTCGCGGGCGATACGCGTGGCGGATTGTTCAAAACTCGTGAGGTAGCCTGGCGTCGCGGTTGCAAAATGGACTGGCCTCGGCAAGGGCTGACTTGCAGAACGGACTGGCCTCGGCAAGGGCTGACTTGCAGCTCGGATTGGCCGCGGCAAAAGCTGACCTGCAAATCGGACTGGCCGAGACAAAGTCAGAAATCCTGAAATGGATGGTCGGCACCATCGGTGTCCAGACCGTCATCAGCCTGAGTGCGGTGGCCGCTCTCGCGCGGTTCGTACCCCATTGACGCGGACCCAATCTTGTCATGGTTCGGGCCCATCCCCTTCCCCGCGCTGGTCGGCCAAGCACGTCGCCGTGCGGAGGACGTGACACGGCGACGGAGTCAGCCCAGGCTTGGCGACTGAAACGGCGACGGGGACGGAATCACGATGGACACGATGGTCGGAGACACGCGCCTGCCGGCGGATGTCGACGCTCAGCCGCTGGTGCGGACTGCCGCGGCCCTAAGGCCGGCGCTGCGCCGCTATCATGACGAGATCGAGACCGAGCAGCGTCTGGCACCACCCCTGGTCGAAAAGTTGCGGGACGCTGGCTTCTACCGGATGGTGATCCCCCGCGCTCTGGGCGGGCTGCAGGTTGATCCGCTAACCTTTCTGCGGGTCGTGGAACTGCTGGCCGAGGGCGCCGGATCGGTCGGCTGGAACATCGCCAACAACAGCATCGGCCAGCTCGTCACGCTGGGATTGCCGGACGAGGGCGTCCAGGAGATCCACGGACAGGCGGGTCCGTCCATCATGGCCGGCAACGCCGTGCAGGGTGGCGGGCAGGCGGTGCCGGTCGACGGCGGCTACCGCGTCAACGGGCACTGGAGCTTCGGCAGCGGCTGTCAGGAGAGCGCCTGGATGCTCGGTAGCTTCCAGATTCTGGACAATGGCGAGCCGCGCCGCCGGCCCGACGGTGGCTCGCTGTACTGGCGCGGTGTGTTTCCGCGGGCGCAGGCGACTGTGGTCCCGGGAAGCTGGGACGTGGCCGGGCTGCGCGGCACCGGCAGCTTCGACTGGACGGTGACGGACGCGTTCCTGCCGGAGCGGCGGACCATGCCGCACATCGGCGTTCCGCTGGACAACCAGTGGTCGCGCTGGCCGGGGCTCACCTACGCCTTGCCGAGCCAGGCTTGGGTCGGGCCGCACCACAGCGCCGTGATCACCGGGATCGCCCGCGCCGGCATCGACGCGCTGATTGCCCTGGCGGTCGAGAAGACTCCGCGTGGCCGGACCGGGATGCTGTGCGAGAATCCCCAGGTTCAGGACGCCGTGGGCCGGGCGGATGCGATCCTGAATGCCGGACGCGTCTACCGCGGGGCGATGATCACCGAGCTGTGGAACACAATCGCCGCTGGTGGGGAGACCACGCTGGAGCAGCGGGCCCGCTGCCGCCTGGCCTCGACCAACGCCGCCGACAGTGCTCGGGCGGCGATGGACCTCGTTTACCGGCACGGCGGCAGCACCTCGTTCAAACGCGAGAGCCGGCTGGCCGAGTGCTGGCGCGACCTGCACGTCGTCGGCCAGACGGTGACGATCGCGCCGGAGTGGTATCCCATCGGTGGCCGGGTTTACCTGGGAATGGACCCGGGGTCGCGGCTCCGGTAGGCGGGCCGGCCCACGGGGAAGAGGCGCGCAGGCGGGCGGTTTTGTGCCGATCCCGGTGGAGGCCCCGTGCCACGTGGGTGCCGGGTGGTGTAGAGGATCGGCATGCCACCTCCCCTTCTCGCACTTCAGGATATCGCGCTGACGTTCGGCACCGCGCCGCTACTGGCTGGCGCCGGGCTTTCGGTTTCCGCCGGCGACCGGGTCTGCCTGGTCGGCCGCAACGGGTCTGGCAAATCGACGCTGCTGCGGATCGCGGCCGGTCTGATCGAGGCGGACTCGGGCCGGCGGTTCGCGCAACCGGGCGCGACCATCCGTTATCTGCCGCAGGAGCCCGACTTCGCTGGGTTCGCAACCACGCGGGAGTATGTCGAAGCGGGCCTGGGCGACGCGGCCGCCGCCGACCATTACCGCGCAATTTATCTGCTGGAACAGCTTGGGCTGACGGGGCACGAGGATCCGGCGCTGCTGTCGGGCGGGGAGGCGCGGCGCGCGGCGCTGGCTCGCGTATTGGCGCCGGAGCCAGATATTCTGCTGCTGGACGAACCCACCAACCATCTGGACCTGCCGGGGATCGAGTGGCTTGAAGCCGAGCTGGCGGGGATGCGCTCGGGGATCGTGCTGATCAGCCATGACCGGCGGCTGCTGGAGCGGATTTCCCGGACGACGGTGTGGCTGGATCGCGGCGTGACCCGGGTGCTGGACCAGGGGTTCGCGGGGTTCGAATCCTGGCGGGATCAGGTGCTGGAGCAGGAGGAAACCGAGCGGCACAAGCTCGGGCGGAAGATCGTGATGGAGGAGGACTGGCTGCGATACGGCGTCACCGCCCGGCGCAAGCGCAACCAGAAGCGGCTCGGCGACCTGCACGCGCTGCGCAAGAAGCACAAGGAACAGCGCGCGGCGGTGGGGAAAGTTAGGCTGGAAGCGGCCGAGGCGCAACTGTCCGGCCGGCTGGTAATGGTGGCCGAGGGCGTCTCGAAGTCGTTTGGCGGACGGACCGTGGTCCGGGATTTCTCCACCCGCATCATCCGTGGCGACCGGGTCGGGATCGTCGGGCAGAACGGCGCCGGCAAGACGACGCTGCTGAACATGCTGACCGGCAAGCTGGCGCCCGATACCGGCGAGGTGAAGCTGGGCACCAACCTGGCAGAGGTGGAACTGGACCAGCGGCGTGAGACTTTGGACCCGTTGGTGACTCTGTCTCAGGCGCTGACCGGGGGGGCGGGGGATACGGTGACGGTGGACGGGGTGAACCGGCATGTGGTCAGCTACATGAAGGATTTTCTGTTCGGGCCGGAACAGGCGAACACGCCGGTGGGTGTCCTGTCGGGCGGCGAACGCGGGCGGCTGACGCTGGCGCGGGCGTTCGCCCGACCGTCCAACCTGATGGTGCTGGACGAACCGACCAACGATCTGGATCTGGAGACTCTGGAACTGCTGCAGGAACGGCTTTCTGACTATGCCGGCACAGTGCTGCTGGTCAGCCATGACCGCGATTTTCTGGATCGTGTCGTTACTTCGGTGATCGCGACCGAGGGGGATGGGCGGTGGATCGAGTATGCCGGCGGCTATTCGGACATGCTGGCGCAGCGGGGACCGGCGCGAGTTGCGGCGCCGGCGGCAGTCCGGTCCCGGCCGGCGGTGGCCTCGGCCAAGGCAGCCAGCCGGAAGCTGAGCTTCAAGGACAAGCACGCGCTGGAGACTCTGCCGGGACGCATCGCCGGACTGGAGCGGGAGGTCGTGCGGTTGAACGCGGTGCTGGCCGATCCGGATCTGTACGCGCGGCAGCCGGGGCGGTTCGCCGAGGCGACGAAGGCGCTGGAGGATGCGCAGGCCGCGCTAGGGGAGGCGGAGGAGCAGTGGCTGGCGTTGGAGATGCTGCGGGAGGAACTGGAGGGGGCTTGAGGCAGTTGCAAAGATTATAAGATCAAGGATCAGAATGAGTCCTGGCCACCCGGAAACCGATGAGCGTGCTCCGGGTGCCGGTGACGGGCCGGACGCGGATGCCCGCGCGGACGGCCTTAGGATTGCTGTTCCAGGACCCGCCGCGCACCACACGCCGACTGCAATCTCCGGTTGTCCTGGGCGACCCATCCTGTGGCTGCCCCTTCAGGTCCTCGTTCCAGCAATTCGCCGTCCATTCCCAGACATTGCCGAGCATGTCGTAGAGACCGAACGGGTTTGGCAGGAAACTCCCGACCGGGGCGGGGAAGGGACGACCGGAATCACCGTCGAAGAACTGCTCGGGATCGAACGCCCGGTTCATCCGGGCCATCAGCGCCCGGTCGGCGGCCTTGGCATACCGCACGGCCTCGGCACGGCCCTCGCCCCAGAACCGAGCGGTCGTGGTTCCCGCCCGGGCCGCATATTCCCACTCCGCCTCGCTCGGAAGCCGATAGGACTTGCTGGTGACGGTTGCCAGCCAGCCAACGTAGGCCATCGCGTCATCGAAGCTGACGCAAACCACCGGATCGTTATCGGTCTGCTCGAAGCCAGGGTTGCGCCAGTCGCGGTTCTTGCGGATTTTGTAATTCCATTCGCCCTTGTCGTCCGGCTCGAACGTGAACGCCACGTCCGGCGTCGGATGGCCGGTCGCTGCGACGAAAGTGGCGAACTGGCCGCGGGTGACGGGGTAGCGACCCAGCCAGAACGGCTGCGGAATTTCGATCGCCTGAAGCGGCGACGACCAGGCGGCGTTTTACTTCGGCACCTTTTCGCGCAGGCTTTCCCGGGCCGGCGTGCCCATGTTGAACGTGCCGGCGGGGATGTGGACCAGGATTGGAAGGTCAGCCCGATCCCGCGTTTCGCCGGGAAGCAGGCCGGGGATGGTTCGCCGGGCATGGGTGGGCAGACCCTTGGCACCGTCGACGATGGCGCCGGTCAGCACCAGATTGTTCGTGCCGGTCGCCCGGGTCATGTCGGCATCCGTAAGGTCGGCGCGGGCGAAGTTAAGCCGGCGAGGTCTGAGGTGCCGAAGTCAACGCCACGGAGATCGGCACCGATGAACGCGGTCCGCTTGTCCACGCCCGCAAGGACTGTCAGGTCAGAGAAATTATCGTTTCGGCGGGTCATAATCTGCCGAAGCTTTTCCTGCTGGCTGCGCGATAGTTTCATTCCGGTTCTTTCCAGACCAGGGTGGCAGAACCGAGGTTGATGCCGTCAAGTTTGTCAACCAGGCAGCCCCGCAGGAAGGCCTCGATCACGGCTTGGCAGGAAGCAGGCGTCTCGGCCGCGCCATCAGTGCATTTCGCATGGACCGAGGTGTCGCCGGGGGTATCGGGGATGAACGCGTTGACGACCGGGACGCGGGGTTGCGCAACATCCGGGTCCGCAACGAGTTGTACGAGAACCTTCTCTATCCGTTGATCCGCAAGTACAGGACCGTCCAGAAACTCCGAGCCGTCGTTTGGCGTGATCCGCCACTTGCTGGCGGACGGTGTGATATTCTTGTCCTGCAGTTGCTTTGTTTGCGTGTAGTCCGGCGCGTCCAGATAAAGTTCGACGACCTTGGCGGCGACCCACCCGGTGCCGCCGTCCCATTCCACCTTTTCCCTGCCGCTGAGGAAGTTGAGGTAGAGTTCCATGCTGGCCGGCGTGTGACCCTGACCGCCCGTGTTGATCGAGAAAGTTGCCAGGCGCGGGTGACGCAGCCGGGCAACGGGAACGAAACCCGCGAGACGCGATTCCTCCGGTTCGCCGGCTTCGGGTTGCCGGGGCGACAAAACAGACTTCGTCGGCTTTTTCGGCCGGCGGTGAGCTTCCTCCCATTTTTCCCAAAGGGTTTTACGTCGGTCGGCCTGGCTGCAGCGTCGGGGAGCAGCACCTCTCGCAGCGCGGTCATCGTCGTTTCAGGCGGCCGGACCTCGCCTTGCCACCAGTTGGCGAAAGTTTTCCGATCGTGTGGTACTTTTCTGCCGAGCTTTGTAGAAACTTCCCACAGGATTTTGTCCTGTATATTTTGGGCGGGCAAAGTCATCCCACTGCCACAACCCTCGCGGTTGCCGATGACTTCGCGGAGATATTTCGCAAATGCCGGAAGTTTCGGAAATTTCCCGTCTGGGCCGCTTGGATTTCGCACTGGAACTTTCCCATCATTCCGCTGTTCGCCGGGTTTCGTGTGGCAATGAATCCAGGTCCTCAACACCCGAGAGGACCTGTTTCATGACTATCGTCGATCTTACCCTGGAACTGCTGCTTGTCATCCTGGCGCATCCCGAATGCCGGCACGACCTGATCATGGCATTGATTTACCTGTTGGCAGTGCCGACGGTGATCTTCTGGCACCATCGTGTCTGGATCATCTACGGCACGGCGTCTCTGGCCTACTTCGCTTTGGCGATGAAAGCTGCCGGCCTGCTGTGAATTTGAGCCGGGATTGCAAACGGCTGATGAAAGCGTTTCCGGCGTGGTGTCACTATTACCGCCGGAACCGCAAGTCCATCCCCCGCGCGATCCACCCGGCCTCGATCGCATCCAGATCCGTCAACCCCGACGGATTGGCCTTCGAAGGCGAGATCCCCAGCCGGGGGACGCCTTCCGCCTTCCAGATCGACAGCAGCCGCCGCATCTCCTGGAGCGGCTCCGCATGGTCGTCCACCCGCAGGTTGAGATCCGGAAAATCCTCCGTCGTGACCATCACCATGGCGGCGGACTGCTTACCTCGCCGGTCGCCGCCGGCGGTCTCGCCCGCCGCCATCGCGGTCATCAGCCGGTCCGGCATCGACAGGTCGCGGCTGGCTTTCCAGGACCCCAGCGTTGCCGTAACGGTCGCCTGTCCCGTCAGCATGTTGCCGGCGACGCTGATCCCGCCGGCGGATACGCTGCCGCACCATTCGACGCAGTTGCCGCCGGTCCACGCGGCGGTGCGGCCGTTGCGGTCCACCGCATGGACCTGGCGGATACCGCGCCCCTCGTCGCCGGCCAGCGCGCCCTCAATCGCCACCGCGGGCGGCAGCCCCCGAGCCATCGCGTCCAGGATCGCCGGGCCTAGATAGCGGTTGGTCATCGACTGCGTCGACACCGCGCCAACCTCCGCCCGCACGAACGGACAGGACGCGCCAACCGCGAACGCCTTGGTGGCGACGGCCACGGCAAACGCGCCGGAATTCGGATCATGCGCGACGATCGACCAAGTCATATCAGTAACGCTCCGGCCATCCATTCTTTCACAATAACAATCATCGCCCGGAAACGCCCACACTGGCATCGGTCCGGCCATGCACATAGACCGCGACCGATCCCGGTGTCCCCGGCGGCGCGCTGGCCGACCCGCACCCGGCCAGCGCGACCACCACCATGCAACCCGCGATCATCGTGACGCCAACCCTTGTCACGCCATGCCCCCCGAGAAATCGGCCCCGCCATTCCCTGCCGCCGGAACATGTCCTAACCTGCCCGCTCGTTAAAGGGGGAGGACACCCATGATCATCGAAATGCGCACCTACACGCTCCAGCCCGGCACACTGGCCGAGGTGGAGAAACGCTTCGGCGAGGCGCTGCCGATTCGCGAGAAACACTCGAAGCTGGTCGCGTTCTGGCACACCGAGATCGGGCCGCTCAACCAGATCATCCATGTCTGGCCCTATGAAAGCTTCGAGCATCGCACCGCCGTGCGCGCGGCTGCGACGAAAGACGCAGGCTGGCCGCCGGCGATCCGTGAGTTCGTCACCGCGCAGCACAGCGAAGTTTTCCTGCCGGCACCGTTCTCGCCGGCCCTGGAACCCCGCCAGGTCGGGCCGCTGTTCGAAATCCGCTAGTACACGCTAGCCCCGGGCGCCGTCCCAGGCCTGATCGAACGCTGGACCGACAAGATCGAGGACAGAACGAAATTCTCGCCCTTGATCGGCGGCTGGTACTCTGAGTTCGGCGCCCTGAACAAATGGGTCCACATCTGGGCCTACAAGGATGCGAACGAGCGGTTCAGCGTGCGCGCGGCGGCATCGGCCGGCGGACGATGGCCCGCGCGCAATCCGCCCGGCGTCGTGATCAAACAGGAAAACGCCCTGGTGATGCCTGCGGCTTTTTCGCCGATCCGATAAACCGACGTGCGGTCGGACCTGCTTCCGGCCACGGTCACCGGCCCCAGAACGGTTGATCCACGTCAATGTCGCACGAACCGCCTGGCGACAGCATCCCACGACGGGCACCAACGGAGGTTCGCATGGCGGGGGTCGACTTGCCCGTAGGCACGAAGGCCATTCTTTCTCGTGACGGCCTGCAAGCGCTGATCGGCGTCCTCCTCGGGCGTGACTATCAGGTGCTCGGTCCGACCGTGCATAATGGCGCGATTGTCTATGACCAGGTTGCCGGTCTCGCTGACCTGCCCGCGGGATGGACCGACAACCAGGACGCCGGCCGCTATCGCCTCGAACGGCGTGACGATAACGCACTGTTCGGCTATGCGGTTGGTCCCCAGTCGTGGAAACGCTTCCTGCATCCGCCGACCCACCGAATGTGGACGGCCGAACGCACAGCCGACGGGTTCACCGTCACCGTCGCCGAAGAACCCGCAACGAAATTCGCATTTCTCGGCGTCCGCTCATGCGAACTTCATGCGATCGCCATCCACGATCGGGTGCTGGCCAACGGCCCGTACCCGGACACGGGATATCAGCGGCGCCGGCAGGATAACTTCCTCATCGCCGTGAACTGCGGCGAGGCCGGCGGCACCTGCTTCTGCGTATCGATGAAGACGGGCCCACAGGCGCAGACCGGTTTCGACCTCGCGTTGACCGAACTGATGGATGGCGAGGATCACAGGTTTCTTGTTGAGGTCGGCACCGAAACGGGCGCCGCGGTGCTTGGGGAACTGCCGCATCATGACGCCTCGGCGGACGACACCGACGCGGCGCAGGCAGTCGTGCAACGAACCGCGCAGCGCATGGGACGATCGCTGGACACGGCCGGACTGAAAGACCTGTTGCAGGGCAATCCTGATCATCCCCGGTGGGACGACGTCGCCGCGCGCTGCCTCACCTGCGGCAACTGCACCATGGTCTGCCCGACCTGCTTCTGCGTAACGGTCGAAGACCACAGTGATCTTGCCGGACAGAGGGCGGAGCGTGTGCGCACCTGGGATTCCTGTTTCAACCTCGATTTTTCCTACATCCACGGCGGCAGCGTGCGCACCGGGAACCGGTCCCGCTATCGCCAGTGGATAACCCACAAGCTCGCAAGCTGGATCGATCAGTTCGGCACGTCGGGTTGCGTCGGCTGCGGACGCTGCGTCACGTGGTGCCCGGTCGGCATAGACATCACGGCTGAGGCCGCCGCGATCAGAGCAACCGCAAACGATACCAAGGAGACATACGATGGAGGGACTTGAGCGCATCGTCCTGGCGCACCCATTCTTCGCCGGACTGGACCCGGCGCTTGGGCAGATGGTGTCCGGCTGCGCCCGAAATTTACGTTTCAATCCCGGTCAGTATCTGGGCCATGAAGGCGATCCGGCCAACGAGTTCTTTCTGATCCGTCATGGCAAGGTGGCGATGGAGATTTTGGCGCCAGGGCAGCCGGCCATCGTCTTTGCCACAGAGGGCGAAGGCGAGATCGTCGGCGCCTCGTGGATCGTGCCGCCGTATCGTTGGCGGTTCGATGCCCGCGCCTTGGAACTCACCCGAGCGATCGGGATCGATGCAAAATGCCTGCGCGACAAATGCGAGGCTGATCATGATCTGGGCTATGACATGATGAAGCGCTTTCTGCCGGTGATCGCACAGCGTCTCGCCGAGACGCGCATGCAGATCGTCGACGTCTACGGAAAACGCCGCGCATGAGCGTCGCCTTCGCCGCCGACCCCTTCGTTCCACAACCATACCGTGTTGCGCGGGTGCGGCGCGAAGCAAGCGACATCACGACGCTGGATATCCTCCCGCTCACCGGCGAACGGCCAGATTATCTGCCGGGCCAGTTCAACATGCTGTATGCGTTTGGCGTCGGTGAGGTCGCGATCAGCATGAGCGGCGACCCTGCGGCCGAGGGCAGCTATATCCACACGGTGCGCGATGTCGGCGCCGTCAGCGCGGCAATCACCCGGCTGCAAGCCGGAGCGGTGCTGGGGGTGCGCGGCCCGTATGGCACCCCATGGCCAACCACGGCGGCCGAAGGCAGTGACGTCGTTTTCGTCGCCGGCGGTCTGGGCCTGGCACCGTTGCGTCCCGCGATCTATCAGGTGCTGGCACATCGTGAACGTTACGGCCGCGTGGCCTTGCTGTATGGCACAAGGACGCCGGCCGATATTCTCTTCCGCCAGGAACTCGAGCGGTGGCGCCGTCGCCTCGACGTCGAAGTCCTGGTCACCGTCGACCGGGGCGATACCGAATGGCGGGGCGATGTCGGTGTGGTGCCGAAGCTGGTCCCACGTGCTGGTTTCGATCGGCACCATACGGTCGCCATGGTCTGTGGGCCCGAGGTGATGATGCGGTTCAGCGTGGACGCTCTGATGCGGGCCGGCCTCGGCCTGGACAGCATCTACCTGTCGATGGAGCGCAACATGAAATGTGCCATCGGCCTGTGCGGTCATTGTCAGTTCGGTCCTGATTTCGTCTGCAAGGATGGTCCGGTGATGCGCTACGACCGCATCGCCGGCATCCTGACCGTGCGGGAGATCTGAGATGGCAGAGAAACGAAAAGCTCGTCTCGCTGTCTGGAAGTTCGCCTCCTGCGACGGCTGCCAGCTCTCGCTGCTCGATTGCGAGGATGAGCTTCTGGCGGTAGCGGACGCAGTGGACATCGCCTATTTCCCGGAGGCTTCGAGCGTAATGGCCAAGGGGCCGTACGATCTCTCGCTGGTCGAGGGCTCGGTCACGACGCCGCATGACGCAAAACGCATCCTGAAGATCCGCCGCCAGTCGAAAGCCCTGGTGACGATCGGCGCCTGCGCGACGTCCGGCGGCATCCAGGCGCTGCGGAATTTCGCGGATATCGACGACATGGTTGCCGCCGTCTATGCGACGCCGAAATACATCAAGACACTGGCGACCTCGACCCCGATCTCCGCCCACGTGCAGGTGGATTTCGAGCTGCATGGCTGCCCGATCAACAAGAACCAGTTGGTGGAGGTGCTGTCGGCCTTCCTGGCCGGGCGAAAGCCATCGATCGCCGGGCACAGCGTCTGCGTCGAGTGCAAGCTGCGCGGCACGACCTGTGTCATGGTCCAGGGAACGCCCTGCCTCGGCCCGGTCACGCATGCCGGCTGCGGCGCGATCTGTCCGGCCTATAACCGCGGCTGCTATGGCTGCTTCGGTCCTGTGGAAAAGCCGAACACCGCGGCCCTGGCCAGCGAATGGCAGCTTCTGGGCGCAACCCCACGGGACATAAAACGCGCGTTCAGCACCTTCAATGCCGCGGCCGAACCGTTCCGCAAGGAAAGCGAAGCCCATGGCGACTAGGTCAGTCCGCGTCGACATGATTGCCCGCATCGAAGGCGAGAGCGGGCTCGACCTTCAGGTCCGCGACGGGCGCGTAACATCCGCCAAGCTCACCATCTTCGAGCCGCCGCGCTTGTTCGAGGCGTTGCTGCGCGGCCGCGGATTCGCTGAAGTGCCGGACATCACCGCCCGCATCTGCGGAATCTGTCCGATCGCCTACCAGATGAGTTCCGTCCAGGCGATGGAGAACGCATTTGGTGTCACGGTCGGCGGGCAGTTGCGCGCGCTGCGCCGGCTGATCTACTGCGGTGAATGGATCGAGAGCCACGCGCTGCATGTTGTCATGCTGCACGCGCCCGATTTCCTCGGCTTCCAGGACGGGATCCAGATGGCCGGCGAGCATGGCGATGCGGTCCGCGGCGGGCTCGCCCTGAAGAAGGTCGGCAACGCGCTGATGACCCTGCTCGGCGGGCGGGAGATCCATCCGGTCAATCTGCGCGTCGGCGGTTTCTACCGCGTGCCCGACCCGAAAGAGTTCGTGCCGATCACCGAGCAACTGAAGCGGGCACGGGATCTCGCGGTGGAGACGTTACGCTGGGTGGCGAAGTTCCCTTTCCCGGACTACGAACGTGACTACGAGTTCGTTTCGCTGCGCCATCCGGACGAATATCCGGTCGCCGACGGCCGCATCGTCTCCAACCGCGGGCTTGATATCGCCGTCGCCGACTACCTCAGCGAATTCGAAGAACGCCATGTCTCGCATTCGACGTCACTGCAATCGGTGCTGAAACGACGCGGTAGCTATCTGGTCGGACCGATGGCGCGCTACAGCCTGAATTTCGACCGCCTGCCGTCGGACGTGCAGGCGCTGGCCCGGGAGGCCGGGCTTGCGCCGGTCTGCCGCAATCCGTTTCAAAGCATAATCGTGCGCGCGGTCGAGCTTGTCTATGCCTGCGACGAGTCACTGCGCCTCATCGCGGCGTACGAAAAGCCTTCGTCCCCGACCGTGCCGATCGAGCCGCGCGCCAGCATCGGACATGGCTGCACCGAAGCGCCGCGCGGCCTGATCTATCATCGTTACGAGATCGCTGACGACGCCAGCGTCCGCACGGCCCGTATCGTCCCGCCGACCTCGCAAAACCAGCTCAGCATCGAGGAAGACCTTTGCGCGGTGGCCACGCTTGCGCTCGATCTGCCGGACGATGCGTTGCGGGACCGTTGCGAGCAGGCCATCCGCAACTATGATCCCTGTATTTCCTGCTCCTGCCACTTTCTCAAGCTGTCGGTGCACCGGACACCATGAAACGAAAGCACGCGCCTGCATCGGTCCGCGAAGTGCTGGTCGTCGGCATCGGCAATCCTGATCGCGGCGACGACGGCATCGGTCTCCTGGTGGTGCGCCAACTCGCCGGACGCTTGCCATCCGATTTGGCGCGCCATGTCACGATCGTCGAGCGGACCGGGGACGCGCTGGCGCTGATCGACGACTGGGCCGGGCACGATGCCGTCATCCTGGTGGATGCAGCCGCGCCCGATTCCGCACCTGGCAGCATTCACCGTATCGATCTGCTCGAGGACGAACTGCCGATCGACGTTTCGCTGTCGTCAACCCACGCTTTCGGGGTGGCGGACGCGGTTGGCCTGGCCCGAACGCTCGGTCTGCTGCCGCGGCACGTCAT
>JBEKLE010000077.1:0-18865 GCA_050010355.1 Rhodopila sp.
GGCACCGTCGGCGGCATACTGATGCTGATCGGCACTGTCGGACTGTTCGCGATGAAATTTGTCGATGACCCGATGCCGGCCGTCCGCCGGCTACTGGGCGGCGACGTCGCCCTGCTGATGCTGCTCGCGATGATCGCCCTGACCGGCCTGGTGCTGCTGGCGGTGCGAGCCACCGGGGCAATGGGCCTCGCGATGGCCGTCCACCTCGGCTTCATCCTGGCATTCTTTCTGGTGCTGCCCTACTCCAAGATGGTGCACGGCGTTTACCGCTCGGCGGCCCTGCTGCGCCGAGCGATCGAGCGCAAGATGAAGCCGTTGGGTGGGGAGTAGCTAGCCAGCCCAGGTCGTAACGAAATCACGGGCCTCCGGCCGCGGGATCGGCGACGGACCGCCCGCCCGCGTGCCAATGTAAAGAAAGCCGATGATATCATCATCCGCTTCCAGCCCCAGCGCCGTCTTTACCGTCGGATCATAAGCCGGCGCCCCGGTCTTCCAGACCGCGCCATAGCCAAGCGCCGGCGCCGCCAGCATGATCGTCTGCGCCGCCGCCGAGGCTGAAGCGATCTGCTCGATCTCCGGTATCTTGTGCCCCTTCCGCACCTTCGCCCCGACCACAACGATCACCGGCGCCCGGAACGCCTTGTCCCGCTCCCGTTGCAACGCATCGTCGGAGGCAGACGGATCACGCCGCCGCAACGAGTCAGCCATCACCGCGCCGAACGCCGCCCGCTGCGCCTCACCGATCACAACAAAATGCCACGGCCGCAACCGGCCATGATCCGGCGCGCGAACGGCGCTGGCGAAGATCCGGTCGAGTTCGTCGGCCGAAGGGCCAGGCGATTCCAGCTTCAACGCCGATTCCCGGCTCAGCATCAGCTCAAGTGCGTCCATGGTTCGACCTCCATCTGGGACAGGGTAGGCATCCGGCGGCGTTTCGCCAACTGGAGATCACCGTGATTATCCCGCTCACCGCGGGTGCCCCCGATACCACAACCTGCATGAGAAGCGGGGCGGAACCTTGCCACCCTCCCTCCTGCCCCCTAGACTCCTTGAAATCCATCTAACGGGAGCGCCCAGACATGCCACAATCGCAGGGAACCAGATTCACCGCCCCCCCGCTGACCTTCATCGTCAGACATCAACTATGGGACGGCAACGTGCAGGACCATGTTGACCAGGGTATATCTATCGAGGTCGCAGCCGATGTCGGAGGCAAGGAAACCGCGCTGCTGCGCTTCAACTGCTTCGACATCGAGAGAAGCTACACCTACGGCCCGGAAAATCCCGAACTGACGACCGATGGCCGGGTCGGCGGCGGCATGGGCGTGCATTGCAGGATGGATCCGATCACCGATGGTAACCCCATCGGCTGGACCATCCGGACCTTGAGCCAAAAACTGCCGAAGATGCTGGACCGGGCTGGATACAAACACGTCGCAGAGGCAACCGACCTCGGCACGGTAAGGAATGTCCTTCCCGACGTCGAGGCCTGTGCGAGAGAAACGTTCCTGTCCAAGCGGAACACTGTCAAACACAACCGTGGCACGGATATCTTCGAAGCTGGGAACATCCGGTTCGGCCTCGAAATGCGGCGGCAGCGCAACGGTGACGGTGGCCTCGCGCTCCACGTTCTTGGCGACGTCGGCGGATCGAAGGGGAAAGCCTACGTCGAAGAAACGGAGCTTCTTGCGTTCGACTGTTTCTGGAACAGTGCGCATTACCATTATGGGCCGCGCAACAAAAACCACCGGATCAACTGGGACATGACGATCATCGACGATCCGCTGGAATGGACCTTCGAGCAGATCGAGAACAGAAAGCTCGGCGCCATGATCGAGCGCGCCGGCTATCCGGGCATCGCGGCCGACCTCGATCTCGATAAAATCGCCTCGGTCCTTCCGGCATTGAAGAAACGAGCCTTCGAGATGTACGAGGAAGGCGAGAGATTGACCGGCCACAAGGGATTGCCGCTCGAGTTCACCCCGAACCTGGCCGCTGAGTAGCGAAACCGCTGAGGCGGCGGCCAAAAAGAAGCGAGGCGGCTGAGATCGAGCGCGGCAGTGTTCCCCATGTGTCATGGCCGGGCTTGTCCCGGCCACCCACGACTTGCCGGCGCCTGACCATGGAAAGATCTTGGATGAAGTGGTAATTCTTGGGCGTTGACCGAGATGCTCGATGGGCTCGTGGACGCATTCTCCCTCACCCCCGGATCAGATCCAGCAACGCCTCCTCGCTCAGCCGCCCCGCCGTCTCCGACCCATCCAGCAGTTCCGACGCCAGATCGCGCTTGTCCCTGTGCAGCCGCAGGATCCGTTCCTCGATACTGTCCTGCATGATCAGCCGATAAATCGTCACCGGCCGCTCCTGCCCGATCCGGTGCGCCCGGTCCGAAGCCTGGTCCTCCACAGCCGGATTCCACCACGGATCGAGATGCACGACGTAGTCCGCCGCCGTCAGGTTCAGCCCCGTCCCCCCGGCCCGCAGGCTGATCAGGAACAGATCCGCGCCACCCGCCTGGAATGAAGCGACCCGCTTCTCCCGCTCCGCAGAGGGCGTGCTGCCATCCAGATACTCATACCGCACGCCCGCCGCATCCAGCGCCGCACGCACCAGTTCCAGATGCCCGACGAACTGGCTGAACACCAACGCCCGGTGCCGGTTTCGGATCAGTTCCTCGACCAGCTCCATGAACGCCGCCAGCTTCCCGCTGGGCACACCCGCCGCCGCGTCGATCAGCGCCGGATTGCAGCACGCCCGCCGCAGCCGGGTAATCTCAGCCAGGATCTGGATCTTCCGCCGCCCCTCCGGCGCATCCAGCGCCTCGATCCGCTCCAGCGACCGCTGCCGCAGCGCCTCATAGAACGCCCGCTCGGCCTCCGTCATCTCCACATTCAGCGTCTGCTCGGTCCGAGGCGGCAGCTCGCTCAGCACCGCCGCCTTTGTCCGCCGCAGCAGGAACGGCCGCAGCAGCGCCCGCAACGCCTGCCGAGCATGCGGGTCCTTGTCCCGCTCGATCGGCCGGGCAAACCGCTTCTGGAACCCCTCGCGCGAGCCCAGCACGCCCGGGTTGACGAAATTGAACAGACTCCAGAGCTCATCGAGGTAATTTTCCACCGGCGTGCCCGTCAGTGCCAGCCGGAACCCCGCCTGCAACGTCTGCACCGCCTGAGCCCGCTTGGTTTCCGCGTTCTTGATCGCCTGCGCCTCATCCAGCACCACCATTTGCCACGCCCGGCCCGCCAGCAGTTCGGCCGCCTGATGCAGCAGGCCGTAACTGCACACCAGCACGTCCCGCGCCCCCAGCCCGCCAATGAGGGCACCGCGGTCACCCACCGACGTCAGCCGATGCGTGCGCAACGTCGGCGCAAAACGCGCGATCTCCGACTCCCAGTTCGGACACACCGAGGTCGGCGCGACCACAAGACACGGCCCCTCCGCCGAACGGTCGAGCATCACCGCGATCGCCTGCACCGTCTTGCCCAGCCCCATGTCGTCGGCCAGGCACGCCCCCGCACCCCAGCGCGCCAGCCGGGACATCCAGACAAACCCCTCCACCTGATAGTCCCGCAACTCCGCCAGCAACGCGTGCGGCAGCGCCGGCGTCCAGCCCTCGGCCGCGCGGATCCGCGAAACATGCTTCTTCCACGCCGCGTCCGACTTCACGTCGCCCGCGTCTTCCAGCACCGCATCCAGCGCCGGGGCACCCAACGCATGCACGCGCTGCCCGTGCTTGTGCGGCTCCGACACGGCGGCCAACCGCTGCAACTGCGCTTGCAACTGACGTGTCAGCGCGACGAACCGGCCGTCCCCCAGCGGCACGAATCGCCCCTGGATGCGATCGAGTCGCTCCAGCAGGAAGCGCATCTCCAGCACCTGGTCCTCATCGAGTGCCACCGTCCCGTCCACACTGAACCAGTCGCGGTCCTGAGCGACCTTCACCTTCAGGTTGCCCGCCGCCACCGGGCTGACCCGCATCGTGCGCCCTTCCGGCCATTCGACCGAAACCGGTCCGGCATACGATCGCACCTCCAACAGCAGTTCGAGGCAGCCCTCCAGGTCATCGATCACCAGTTCATGCACGTCCGACCCGCCCCGGTCGCGCAGCGTCGGGCAGGCTTCTATCAGCGCACCCCGCTCCGCCAGCTCGCGCGGCAGGTCCCGGCTGGCCCGAAGCTGCTGGCCGCCCACCGTCGCCAACACCGACCGCCCGCCGAGCCCGGCGACATAGGCCGGTCCCTTGGCGCCGAACGGCCGCACCAGGAGGGCCAGCTTCAGCCCCGCCTCGTACGGCACAAGCTGAACAACCGGTGCGGCCTCACCCTCGATCCCCGGCTGCTCCACCTCGGCGATCTCAGCTCGGATCGGCAGCGCCGGGCTGTTCCGCCGCACCATGGCGATGACCTGATCGCGCGCCGCGGCCGGCACCACCAGGCCCTTGGGGCTGAGGATATCCTGCACCGCCATCAGCTTTTGCGGAAACTCGATCACCCGGTAGCGCCCCGGTGTCTCCGCCTCCAGAAAAACCGTCGGGTCCATCGCGCCATGCGACAACGCGATCCGGTACCCGCCGGCTTCTTCGGTGACGAGCAGTTCAACCGGGTAGGACACGAGTTCCAGCGGCTGCGACCGCCGGCGGGCATCGAACACCGCGGGATGCCCGACCAGCGCCGCGATCGTGCGCCAGTTGTCGAAGTAGTATTCCTCATCGCCATACCAGCTCGCCGTCTCCTTGCGGATCGTGCGCAACGCCGCGCGGTCCTGCGGCGCGAGGTAGTCGAGCCGCGGGTCCTGCTCATGCAGCCGCTTCATCGCCACCGCTCGTCCGTCGGTCCACCCATCGCGGCCTTTCGCCGACTGCTCGGCAACCGTGACGTCCTCGCTGTCCGGATCGAGGAACCACACCAGGCGTTTCGCCTTGCGCGCCGGCTTGCCGCTGTCCCCCTTCGCATCCCCGGCGCCCAGAAACGCGTCCAGGCTCTCCAGCGCCCGCTCCCAGGGTTGCAGGGTCTTGACCAGTCCCGTGAAGGCAACCCCCACGCCCGGCGTGTTTTCGCTGAGCCAGGCCGTGTAGGGCCCGGGCACACGGGCAACGGCGGCCAGTATCTCGGCATAGATGCGCGCCACCAGCGGCAACAAATCCTTGGACTGCTCGAACCGCGCGATCAGGTCGCCCTGGTTCGCGCGTGAAAGTGCGGCGTCCACGACATGCTCTGCCAGCGCCACGCAGGCGGCGGACAATGGCGCGGCCGGCATCGCCTTCCGCAGCACACCCAGGATATCCCGCGACTTTGCCTCAAGCCCCTGCACCAGCCACAGCAGCGCCTGCATCGCCCGCAGCCCGCCATCGCGCGCGGCTTCCTCATATTCGGACATCGCGGCGTCGAGCCCGGTCTGGATCTCGCCATGCAGCCCTGCGTCGTTGGCACGCAGCAGGGCCATCAGGAACAGCACCCGGTGCTCCTTTTCCAGGAACACCTTGCGCTTGCCTAGTCGTTTGCGCCGCAGTTTCAGAGCGTCGCGATAGTGCACCAGCGCCGCCTCGTTGCGCCCCTCCAGAAATGCGACCGCGCCCTCCAGCGACTGCCGCTTGTCACCGTAGATGTCATCGACGGTCTTCGACGCATCCCGCAGATCGTCCGGCCGCCCGGCCAGCAGATCGTATCGCGGAAGCTCCGCCCGCAGCCCGCCGAAGCCCTCCTGTCCCTGCTGCTTTCGACACAGCGCGATCGTGTCCAGCATTTCCGGACCGCCCCCGCCCGTCGCAATGAACGAGTTGAGTTTGGCTTCCAGCAGCGGCGCCTGGATGACCGGATGCCGGCTGGCGATCCACGCCGCGTCAAGCGGCACGTCATGAAACGCGGTAACCAGGAAAATCAGTGTGCTGTACTCGCCGAACGTCTTGTCGCAGAGCGCGCGGTTGCCGCCGAATTCGGCCTCGTCGTTGGTATACACCGCCAGCCGGATCAACCGGAACAGCGCGTCGCTGTAAGCCGTCTGGGGATAGGAATAAGTATAGACGCTCTTGCCGGGAACGGGCACCGATCGCCGGATCGCCGCGGCCAGCACACCGGCTTGATCCGACGCCGCGGCGCCCAACGCCACCGGATGAAGCAGCGCCGGCTGGCAATCGAGATTCGCGGTCAACAATCCCTGACCAGCGAGTTCGTCGAGCAACGCGTTGACCGAACGGGCCGACCAGATCCGGCCGTCCGGCGATCGCGCCCCGGTTCCGATCACGCATTCCGCGAACTCGCTCTTGCTGATAGCAGGAAAAATCAGGGCCTTCAGGCGCAGGAGAAGCTTCGGGCCCGCCGCCAGTTGGACGTAGCGCTCCCAAAGACCCGACAGCGTCGGACGTGCAAGAATGACATTCATACGTCCATTAAACCGCTGATACGCCCGAGTCGTGAAGCCACCGCCGACTGAAACTGCCTCCGATCGGGCCGCAATTGATCACCGCCCCCTGACGCCCTCCCCAGAGACGCCCTATGTTCAGGACAAACCAGGGAGAGGAGGACCCGCTCATGCTCAACCCCGTATCACCACTGCCGCTGAAGGACCCGACGTTGCTCCGTCAGGCCAATTACCTCGATGGCAAGTGGGTGGAGGCCGACAGCGGTCAGACCATCGTCGTCAAGAACCCGGCCACCGGCGAAGCGGTCGGGGAAGTCCCGTCCATGGGCGTCGCTGAAACCCGCCGCGCCATCGAGGCGGCAAGCCGCGCCTACCCCGGCTGGCGCGCGATGCTGGCCAAGGAGCGCGGCGCCATCCTGCGACAGCTGTCGGACCTGATGCTGGCGAACGCCGACGACCTCGCCGTCATCATGACCGCCGAACAGGGCAAGCCGCTGACCGAGAGCAAGGGCGAAATCGTCTACGCCGCCAGCTTCATCGACTGGTTCGCCGAGGAGGGAAAGCGCATCTACGGCGACACCATTCCGCAGAACGCCAAGGGCCGCCGCATCCTGGTGCTGAAGGAGCCGATCGGCGTCTTCGCCGCCATCACGCCATGGAATTTTCCGTCCGCCATGATCACCCGGAAAGCCGGTCCAGGCTGGGCCGCGGGCTGCACCGGGGTGATCCGCCCGGCGTCGCAGACCCCGTTCTCGGCGCTGGCCCTCGCGGTGCTGGCCGAACGCGCCGGGATGCCGCCTGGCGTCTGCAACATCCTGACCGGCGGTTCCAGTGCCATGGGCGGCGAACTGACGTCGAACCCGCTGGTCCGCAAATTGTCGTTCACCGGCTCGACCGCGGTGGGTGTGAAGCTGCTGGCGCAGTGCGCGCCGACCGTCAAGAAGACCAGCATGGAACTAGGCGGCAACGCCCCGTTCATCGTGTTTGACGACGCCGACCTCGATGCCGCGGTGGTGGGCGCGATGGGCAGCAAGTTCCGCAACACTGGCCAGACCTGCGTGTGCGCCAATCGCATTCTCGTGCAGGACGGCGTCTACGAGGCGTTCGCCAACAAATTCAAGACCGCTGTGGAGGCGATGAAGGTCGGCAACGGCATGGAGCCCGGTGTCAGCCAGGGACCGCTGATCAACGCAGACGCCGTCAGCAAAGTTGAGGAGCACGTGGCGAACGCCCTGTCGCTCGGTGCATCCGTCCTGACGGGCGGGAAACGGCATCAACTCGGCGGCAATTTCTACGAGCCGACGCTGCTTGGAAACGTGCCGCATGAGGCGCTGATCTTCCGCGAGGAAACCTTCGGTCCCGTGGCCCCGTTGTTCCGATTCAAGACCGAAGAGGAAGCGATCCGTCTGGCCAACGATACCGAGTTCGGCCTGGCGGCGTACTTCTACGCGCGGGATATCGGCCGCATCTTCCGGGTGGGCGAGGCGTTGGAATATGGCTTGGTCGGGATCAACGAAGGGATCATCTCAACGGTCGAGGCTCCGTTCGGCGGGGTGAAGTCGTCGGGGCTCGGGCGTGAGGGATCCAAGTACGGGATCGAGGACTACTTGGAAATCAAGTATCTGGCGCTTGGCGGAATCGGCACCTGATAATGTAATAGGCGAAGCGTCGGCCGCGACCCGCCCGCGCTTCGCCGTCGGCGTTCAGGAAGCGATATTTCTGTGTTCAATTGGGGACGAGCGCCAGTTCCTCTCGCAGCGTCTTTTGATACTTTAGAGAAACACATCCCATCGTTTGGACGCGCGATTTTGGCGTCGATCCGCCAGGACCGCGATCCACTCGTCAAACCACGACGCCGCCGCCGCGAGCGGCCATCCGCGCCCGATGGAACATGCCGACTTTGGTAACGATTCGCCCGCCGTTTCCAGGCCCAGGTTGCACTGTCTACTGGCCGCGGTAGCCGGTTCTGTAGCATCACTCGCGACGAAGTCCTGTTGAACGGAGCGCGGCACCCTCGCGATGGCTGCATTCTGCCGAAGGGCCCGCAGGAAACATGGGGTTTTGATGCGATAGACCGAAACTCAGGAGACCAAAACTCAAGAGATTGTCGACGTTGCGCCGGAGGTTCGACGCCCGCCGTGTCAGCCGCACCTCGTTCTCCGTGGCCCTCCGCGGCCCTCGTTCGTCCTCCGTGTTAAAGTCTTGCTTGCAATAGATCGGGCCGGACGACCGTGCTCGCTGTCCCGATCATAATGTTTTCATCACGGACCGCGTGATGAAGGGCGGATACATTGCAAGCCACGGAGAAAGCGAATGGCGCCTATAGAGTTGGCTGCTATTACCGACGCCATGTTCGTCGCCTAAGACGCCCAAGGGCACACAACATGTCCCCCTTGGAAATCCCCAGCGGATGCCGGGATTACACGGTCATTGCCAGCCACTGACCCGGCGCCCGCGCCGAAAAATCGCGCCCTTGGATCGTGAAACGCCTCCCCGCCAATTACTTCATCGTGTCATCGGCTGGGTGCGCGCGCCCGCCCAAGAAAGCCCACCTGTTTCTTTTAATACCACCGCCGCTGATCTCGACTCTCGTCCGTCGAAAGCAGTTTTGCAGGCATCCATAGGGCGGGACCCCAACATACAACAGTAAACAACACCACGATGCGTATTCGCATTTAACCGCATTGCAGTATCTAACGTTCCGTTGAAGCACCGTCTCGTGATTCGAACGATCGCTGTCAATTCGAGATTGTCCTGAAGTCGAAGTTTCGCTGTCAGGAGACCACGTGCGCACCCTATTCGGAAGGACACAACTATTCGTGTTTGCGTTCGCGGTCCTGATGCCGCTGGCCGCACAGGCACAGCTAAAGGACGACGCCAGCATCCTGACAATACAAGACGAGAATTCCTGGGCCTCATTCACAAAACCGAGAGATCATTTCTACACAAACGGCGCACTGCTGGGCTGGACCTCGCCCACGGGAATTCTGCCTGATTCCATTGCCAGTCTCAGCAACAGCGTATGGGGCCAGGGCGTCCAACGCATCAGCTTTGATCTGACACAGCAAATCCACACGCCCACCGATACACAGGCACGCTATCCCAGTGCGCATGACCAACCCTATTCCGGCTTGCTGTTGGGCAACCTGTCGCTGATCAGTGACACCGCCGACACAAGAAGTGTCTCAATGCTTAGTCTTGGAGTCCTGGGTCCGCTCGCGGGTGCCAGAAACGTCCAGAATGGCTTTCATGACCTGATCGGCAGAGCCGAAGTCAAAGGCTGGCACTATCAACTTCCAAATCAACCGGCAGTCGAACTGCTGCAGGATCACACCTGGCGCCGGCCAATCGGCATGGTCGGAGCACTTGAAACCGACGTGTTGCCGGCGCTGACCCTCGGCGTCGGCAACGTGCGTGACTATGTCCAGGCCGGCGTGACGATCCGCGCCGGCAAAGGACTTGCTTCCGATTTTGGCGTCCCCCGGCCACGCCCCGGATTGAGCGGCGGAAATGCCTATACGCCGACCCGCCCGGTCGCGTGGTACGTCTTTGCGGGCCTGGACGGGCAGGCCGTGGCCTATGACTTGCTGCTGCCAAATACCGGCGGGTCGCATGTCGCCCCAATATGGGACGTGGCCGAAGCCCAAACGGGATTTGCCGTCATGGCTTTCGGTCTGCGCTTCACCCTGGCCTACGTCGCACAGACCCAGGAATTTGTCGGGCAACGCTACGGCATCCATCAATTCGGTTCACTCTCGGTGTCGGTAAGGTTCTAGCCGATTGCCTGGTGCCAAGCCCCATCAGCAGCACAAACCAGCACGCTGATCTTCTCCCCGTTTCGCCGCCGGATTCCCCATGGCGCGGTCAGACCTGCAGACCCGCCGCCTGATCGAGGACGATCAGGTGGCGGGTCTTCATGGCACTACCCGGACGGTGATCTAAGGGACGCCGGCAACATCTCCGGGTGCGCCCTGACGCTCACGATTCTGACAGTGTTGAAGCAGTGCGGCACCGACTTCTCGCGCGACAACCTGCTGAGGCAGGCGACGAACCTGCACGATCTCGCAAACCCGATGTTATTGCCTGGAATAGGATCAACACCAGCCCGACCAACTATCGCCCGATCCGCCGGCTCCACCCCATGGACCGGCAAGACCGGGACCTGTTCGGTGACATCATCTCGGCGCCAAGACCGAGCCGCATGGCCCGCTGGTGAATGGCCGGCGGCCGATCAGCCGTAAAATATTATCCGCGTTCGATGCGTTTGCATCTCCCGTTAACCTTTGGTTCATTCTTTTCTGAGCTTAGTGCCGAGGCGCGAATCGCTCTCAGACTCCAACCGTAGCCGCGGTGACGGCACTAGCATGCGGTTGGGTTCCTCGGACGATTCGGATGCACGAGGCGAAAAACTCGCTGCGAAACGACGTCGCTTCTGGAAGGCGATTCGGATCGATGGTGGCAAGGGACCGTAACTGGTTCTGATTTGGCAGCAAGTTCCAGAGCATCGGAGTGTCACGCAACATGCCGACAATGAAATCAATCCGGATGATGTGGGCCGGCGGCCGTCCGGGAAGTATGACCAGGAAGGGTGCGCCGGCGCGGCACGCTGATCCGGCCGGAGGCATCGCATCATGGCATGACGGTCCGCCCAATGTTCTCGATCGCGAGCGGGCGGACGATACGCGGTTCTGGCTTGCCGCCATCGCCGATTCGTCGGACGACGCGATCATTGGAAAAGACCTGGATGGCATCATCACCTCCTGGAACAAGTCGGCCGAAACACTGTTCGGCTATACCGCTCAGGAGATCATCGGCCAGCCGATCACCCGCATGATCCCCCTGAACCGGATCGACGAGGAGGCCTCGATCATCAAGCGGATCCGTCGCAACGAGAAAATCGTCCATTTCGAGACCAAGCGGCAATGCAAGGACGGCAGAATCATTCCCATATTACTCACGGTCTCGCCGATCCGTGACGACCATGGCATCATCATCGGCATCTCCAAGATCGCCAGGGACCTGAGTGAAACGCAGCGGAACAATCGCGATCTGGAGCGCCGCGAACCCCTGCTCCGCTCGATCCTCGACACCGTGCCAGACGCCCTGATCGTCATCGACAAACAGGGATTGATCAATTCCTTCAGCCTCGCGGCCGTTCGCCTGTTTGGCTACACCTCCGCCGAGATGATGGGCCAGAACATCAGCGTATTGCTGCCGGCTTCCGACTGGGACCGGCACAACAGCCGCCTGGCAGGCTATTCTGCGACCGGCGACGAGCACATCATCGGATTCGGCCAGCGCAAGGACAACACCACATTCCCGATGGAACTCACCATCGGGGAAGTCGCTTTGCCGGGCACGCGCCTGTTTACCGCCTTCGTACATGATCTGACCGAACAGGCCGCGCGCGATCGCGAACTTCGCGCGGTCAACGCCGAACTGGAGCGGGTCGCGCGCAACCTCGCAACGGCGCGCGATGTCGCGGATCGGTCGAACTGGGCAAAGTCGCGCTTCCTGGCTGGCATGAGCCACGAATTGTGCACGCCGCTGAACGCCATCATAAGCCACGCCCAGTCCCTGCGCACCAAGGGCGGACCGGACGCCGTGCAAAACCACCAGGTCGACCAGATATTGTGCGCCGGCGAGCACTTGCTCCGGATGATCACCAGCGTGCTCGAATTGTCCGAGATCGAGGCCGAGCACATCGAACTGGAGGCAGTGGAACTCGACGCGCTGGCAGTCGCAACGGCTTGCCTCGATCTGGTCCGCCCCGCGGCCGAGGCAAAGCATCTGACCTTGAGTATCGACACCGCGCCGCGCACGCGGCAGATGTTGGTAACCGATCCGACACGGCTGAAGCAGGTACTGCTCAATCTTCTCGGCAATGCGGTAAAATATACCAGCCACGGTCGCATCGAGCTTCGTCTGCGCCCGTTGGCAAAAGATTCTGTGTTGCGGATCGAGGTTGCGGATACCAGCCCGGGAATATCAGCCAACGACCGCCGGCGCCTGTTCCTCGACTTCGATCGCCTCGAAGACGAAGCCGCCCGTACAGCCGAGGGCGCCGGGCTCGGTCTTGCCCTCTCGGCCCGGCTTGCGTCCTTGCTGGGCGGTTGCCTCGGTCACCACGACAATCCAGGCGGCGGAAACGTTTTCTGGCTGGAACTGCCAACGGACACCGCTGCCGCGGCGCCGCCGTCCACGCCGCCTGTGGGCGAAGCACAGAAGCCACCTCCCGTCGCCCTTCATGTCCTGGTCGTCGACGATGTCGCCATGAACCGCGACATCGCCGAGTGCTTCCTGGTGGCGGCCGGCCACAAGGTCACCTGCGTCGAAGGCGGCGCGGAAGCGATCGCCGCCGTCGAGGCCCTGGACTTCCACGTGGTCCTGATGGATGTGCGGATGCCCGAAATGGACGGGCTGGAGGCAACACGCCGGATACGCGCCCTTGGCGGCGATCGTGGGCGCGTGCCGATCGTGGCCCTGACCGCTCAGGCCTTCACCGAACAGGTGGCGGAATGCCGCAAAGCGGGCATGAACGGCCATCTGCCCAAGCCGTTTGATCCAGACACGCTCGTCGCTGCGGTGTTACGTGCGAACGCGGCCAGATGGTCGGACGACGAGGCAATCGCCACGCCGGCCATCACCCCGGCGGCTGCCGGAACCCTTGTGATCGGCGGGGATCTGCTGGTGTGCAACCAGTCGGCTTTCGAACGCACGGCATTCTACCTGGCACCCGAGGCGGTCGACTCTTATCTGGACGCGATCGCCGAACGCGGCGACGTGCTGCTGCGCGGCTTGCGTGGACCCGATGCCCTGGCACGCGCCGGGGACCAGCTTGCCGAGGCCGCGCACACCATCGCCGGAAGCGCCGGCATGTTCGGCTTCGAGCGCCTCACCACGGTGGGCCGCCGCTTCGAGCGAGCCGTTCAGGCAGGCGCGGCAGACGCCCCCTCCCTCGCCGACGGCTTGAGCGCCGCCCTCGAGGTGACGCTCCAGGCCATACACGACCGGGCCCTGGTTGCCCTGGAGACTTGATCAGCACCAGTGTCACTCCGCCGCCACGTCCACCCGGAAGGCGAGGCGGCGGAGTGCACGATCGATCCATTGCACAGTCAGCTTCTCCTGCGTGCCGTTCTGCCCCAGCCGCTCGTGCAGGGCCGGGAAATCCACCCGGTCCAGCGACTGATCTTGGTTGAAACAGGAGAAAACCACGGTCCGCTCACCCGTCTGCGGATCGACCTGCGGCTGCAGGCACTGCGCGCAGACTTCCTTCATCATGCACTGCATCGGCGAGTTGATCGACCCGATCGCGCTGTGACCCGGCTTCAGATACCCCGCCAGCACGCCATGCCGAGCGGCCCCGACCGCCTGCATCATCCGGTCCGACCCAATAACGATCATATGCGCCGCGTCCGCCAGCGGCACCATCTGCGGACCCAGCGCGCCGGACCCATAAGCCGCCATCGCCTGCACGATGTTGCCGACGAAGGTGCGATCCTGCGGCCGGTTCGGATTAGGCGCGAACCCGGGCGCCTCATCGCAGCACCAGACGATAACGTCGGCGGCCCGTTCGATTTCCGCCACTTTGTAACGATCACGTACCGCCTTGTACCCGGCAAAGTAGATCACCTTCGATCCCGCCGCCCGTGTTGCTGCGCCGATCGAGAACAACACCGCGTTGCCTAGGCCGCCGCCGACAAGGGCAACCGTCGTATCCGCATGGATCTCGGTGGGCGAGCCTGTCGGACCCATCAGAATCACCGGTTCCCCTGGCCGCAGCATGGCGCAGAGGTCCGAACTGCCCCCCATCTCCAGCACGATCACGCTGACCAATCCAGCCGCCGGGTCGGTCCACGCGCCGGTCATCGCCAGCCCCTCCATACTCAGCACCGTCCGCCCGATACCCGGCTCAACATCATACGCCGCCAGGACCTCGAAGTTCTGCAGCCGATAGAACTGCCCCGGCCGGAACGCTGCCGCGGCAGCGGGGGCACGGATCACCACCTCGATGATCGTGGGTGTAAGGCGATGCACCGCGGACACGGTCGCCGTCAGCCGGTCGCGCGCGGCAGCGATCAGGTCCGCCCCCGCGACATTCGTCGCCGGCTGCGCGGCCAGCGCCCGGGACACCACCGGATACCCCCGCTTCGCCCCACCCATCGCCTTCACAACATTACCAAAAAAGCTCGGATGCAAATCGCCGAAGAAGCTGACGAAACGGCCGTTTTCGGCCCGATGCATCAGCACGCGCGCCTCGTCCGGCTTCGCCAGACCGCGCACCGGTTCCACCTTGACGCCGTTTTCATCCACTGCCTGGAAGTAGCGGCCATCCAGTTGGATGCGATGATCCTCACGCGCCAGCACCGTGTTAGGCTGCGTGCCGGCCGCAACCAGAATCGCCCGGGCCGGAAGCCTCACCTCCGAACCGTCCGCCCGCGTCAGCCGCAGTGCCGCCGCATGCCCAAACGAGTCGGTTTCCACCGCGGCCGGCGTAAGCCCTTCGGCAAACCGAACGGCCTCCTCCATCGCCTTCGCCACTTCCTCGTGATTCAATGTATAGGACGGACTGTCCACAAGCCGCCGGCGATAGGCGATCGTGGCGCCGCCCCAGCCGTCCAGCAAAGCCGCCAGTGCCGGCGCCCGCCCTTCCGCCGCCGCCGCATCCCGTTCGGCACCGATTGCGGCCGCATGGGCCAGAAACTCCTTTGCGATCGCGGCTTCCTCCACCGTCCACGACAGCCGCACCGCCATCTCGCCCTTTTCCGCCACCAGTGCGCGGTACCGCAGGGCGAACTTCTCAACCTGCCGGACGTAGTAGGCGAGGCTCTCGGTCGCCGTGTCGATCGCCGTCAGCCCACCGCCGATCACCACCACCGGCATCCGAAGCTGCAGGTTCGCGATCGACGACCGCTTCGCCGCCCCCGTCAGTTGCAGCGCCATCAGAAAGTCGGAGGCCTGCCGCACCCCGCGCGCCAGCCCGTTCGGGATATCCAGCACCGTCGGCTTGCCGGCCCCCATGCACAGCGCGATATGGTCAAACCCCATCGCCCACGCATCATCCATCGAAAGCGTCGCCCCGCCGCCGAACCGCACCCCGCCAAAATGCCCGAACTGTCCGGCCCGCCGCTCCAGCAGCAGCCGGACCAGTTTCAGATAATTCTTGTTCCACCGCACCGTGATACCGTACTCGGCCACCCCGCCAAAACCGGCCATCACGCGGTCATCGAGATTCTCGAAAATCGTCTCCACATCTCGCACCGGCGCCGACACGTCGAAATTCAGCGGCTCGATCTTCAACCCATCCACGGCGACGATGGTATGACCATCGTTCATCAGATGATGCGCCAGAGTGAACCCCGCCGGCCCCAGCCCGACGATCAGCACCTTCCGCCCGCTATCAGGCCGAGGCAGCGGACGCCGAATATCCAGCGGGTTCCACCGAGTCAGCAGCGCATAGATCTCGAAGCCCCACGGCAGCCCCAGCACATCCTTCAGCACGCTGGTCTCAGCCTGAGGAATGTCCACCGCCTCCTGCTTCTGGTAGATGCACGCCTTCATGCAGTCGTTGCAGATCCGATGACCGGTCGCCGCCATCATCGGGTTGTCGATCGCGATCGTCGCGAACGCCCCCAGCACATGACCTGCGGCCCGCAGCGTGTGCATTTCTGAAATCTTCTCGTCCAGCGGACACCCCGCCAGCGTGACACCGAATACCGACTTCTGGAACGCCCCGGTCTTGCGGTCCTTCAGGCCGGACGAGCAAGAGTCCTTCCCCTGCGTGTGACACCAGATGCAGTAGTTCACCTGGTCCAGCGCCTGCTGCGTATTCATCCCGTGGTCGGTCAGCGCGAACCCCTCGCGATGCCGCCAGTCATGCTCCGGCAGCCGCAGCATGGTAACGCCGTCGCGCTCGATCGTCTCCACCGGCACCAGATGCTGCGGATCAACCCGGTGAGGCATCCGGAACAGCGTCCCCCCGCGATGAAAGTCCTGCCCGTCCGGCGTCAGCGTCGCCCACGCGGCATACCGCAGCGCCTCATCCAGCGCCTCCGCCTCTTTCTCCCAAACCGCGACATGCGTGGCAAAACCCCGCTCAGTCAGCGCCGCGCCCATCCGGGCCTCCAGCGCCGCCCGCAAAGCCGGCCCGTCGAAACCGGACGGATCGGCGTATTTCTTCACCGCCTGTCGCTGCACGAACAGCCGCTTGCAGGCATGGATCGGGTCCAGCGCCAGCGTCTCGCGCAGCAAAGCCTCGGTTTCCGCCTCAACGCCGAACAGCGCCGCCACGAATGCATCCAGATGCGGCCCAAGCGCCACGACCAGATCCGACTCATCACGCCCGGTCACACCCCCAGGCGCGGCCCGCGCGGCCAGCAAACGCTGATGCAGCGCCGCGTCCTGTCCCGCCAGAGCCTCCAGGAACCGCTGGTCCAGACGGATCAGGCCCTCACGGGAAGCGAGATCGGCGAAGGTGAACCCAAAGCCGAGGCGCGGAAGATCAGAAACAGTCACAGGATCAGTCTACTTTCCGGGGAGCGCTGCGGATGCCACGGCATCGAGGTCAGCCCGTTGGGTTGAGATAAGCGGATTGTGGGCATCCCATACGCATATGGTGACACGCTGTTCAACCTGGATGCCGGTCAAATCTGCCCACCGGCTGCGGCAGGCCATGGCCTCATAGCAATCCATATCTCGCTGCGAAGAGACTCGACTCGGCGATGGTCCGGCTTTATGTTCTTATTATGTTCACACCCCTGGCCATTCCCGACAAGCCCGTCTCCCCGAAGCCAGCCTCCCCCAGGCCCGTATCTTCGAATGCAGCCTCGCCGAATGCTACCCCATCTTCAGCTACCCCGCCTTCAGCCGGATCATCTTCCTCCCGGCCATCGTCGCCGGCCATCGCCCTGCTGCGCGAGCGGATCGCCCGGATCGAGCGCACCCACGCCCGCGGCCCCGCGGAACAATCTCTCCCCCTGACACTCCCTCTGGGCATCGAGACGATCGACGGCGTGCTCCCCACCGGCGGTATCCGCCTTGGCGCGTTGCATGAAGCCGCTTCGGCTGGACCGGACACGGAGCACGCCGCCGCCGCCACCTTGTTCACCGCCGGCATTCTGGCACGCCTGGACGGCCCTATCCTGTGGGTGCTGCGGCAAGCCGACCTGTTCGCCCCGGGGCTCGCCGGTGTCGGTCTGCAGCCGGACCGCGTGCTGTTCGCGGAAGCCGGCAAGCACGTCCTCCCCGTCATGGAGGAAGGCCTGCGCCACCCCGGCCTCGCCGCCGTGGTGGCCGAACACACCGGGCGGCTGAGCCTGGTTGCCTCCCGCCGCCTGCAACTGGCGGCGGAGCAGACCGGCATCCTGGCCATCCTGATCCGCCGCAGCCCCAGCTTCGACGATCCCGTCCTGAACGAGCCGACCGCCGCCGTCACAAGATGGCGGATCGCCGCACTGCCCTCGCCCCCCGCCCTGCCTCACGCCCCGGATACGCCAGGCCTGGGGAGAGCCTGCTGGCGACTGGATCTGACGAGATGCCGAGGCGGCGAAACGGGGTCCTGGATAGTGGAGGCGTGCGATGCGACGGGTCGTCTCGGTCTGGTTCCCGACGTTTCCAACCGATCGGTTAAGGCAGCCTGAGGAAGGCCAGGGCGCTGCCCCGGACTTTCCTCAAATCACCGCAACAAACCGCCTGCTAACAGCGGTAAACAAACCCGCAGCCACCCTGGGCCTGCGCCCCGGGATGAAACTCGCGCAGGCGCAGGCCTTGGTGCCCGGGCTTTCAGTACACGACGCGGACCCCACCGCCGATGCAACGGCATTGACGCAACTGGCGGAGCAATGCCTGCGTTACGCGCCGCTGGCCGCGCCCGATCCGCCGGACGGTCTGTGGATCGACGTCACCGGCAGCACCCATCTGCATGGCGGAGATCTGCCGCCGTTGCCGACACACCGGCCGTCGCGCATGCGGTGGCACGGTTTGGCGGTGGCGGCGTGGTACCCCCCGGTGCGGCGGTCATGGCCGGCTTCCCGATCGAGGCGTTGCGTTTGCCGGCTGAAACGCTGGCCGATCTGTGGCTGATGGGGTTCGAGAGGGTCGGACCTCTGGCCGCCGCCTCCCGACCGCCTCTGGTGCGGCGGTTCGGAACGATGCTGGCCGTAAGACTGGATCAGGCCGCCGGAACGGTGTTCGAGCCGATCAAGCCGGTCGTCCCCCCCGCACTGATCCAGGCCAGACTGGCATTCGTCGAGCCGCTGCTCACCGCGGAAGCCTTCTCCTCCGTCATCGTTCGGCTCGTCGCCACGGTCTGCGGCGACCTCGAGCGGGCCGGGAAAGGCGCGCGCCGGCTGGATCTGCTGTTCGAGCGGGTGGATGGGTCGGTGCAGGCAATCCGCGTCGGGACCGCCCGTCCGGTGCGCGATGCACCTCACCTCGGCCGCATGCTGGATGAACGGCTGGAACGCGTCGATCCCGGTCTGGGCGTGGAGGCGATGCGGCTGGTCGTTGCTGT
>JBEKLE010000078.1:0-18277 GCA_050010355.1 Rhodopila sp.
CATCGTCGGGATCAGGTCGTAAAGCATGCAGGCCTGACGGAACAGCGAATGGACCCGGCGCTTGGCTGTATTGGTCTTGAGCATCCGATCATAGCCCAGCGCCTCGCCAGCCGCGCCGAGCAACGTCAACAGCACCACCGCGAAAGCGTTGATCAGCCACAGCCGATCGCGCCGCTCGGGGGTTTTGACATGCATCGAACCTATCCCCATATCGAACCGCAGGTCCTTGGTATCGCGCAGGCCGCACTCGATGCCCCAGCGGCGGCCATAATATCCGGTCAGTTCCTTGGCGGTGGCATTCGTGCTGCTGGCCGCGAGGCACCAGGCCTGCTTCATGTCCGGGTCCTGCACGCAGACCACGGTTCCCACCGGATAACGGTCGGCGGTGACCATGGCGCCGCGCAGCACGCGGGCGCGTCCGCCGGGGCGCACCCAGGCGGCGGCGGTACGGGTTTCGCCTGTCGTGGCGGTTACCGCAATGTTCCCGCGGAAGCGGATGACGTAGTCGAAGCACAGTTCTTCGGTCAGCATCCGGTACAGCTTCTGGTCGCCGAAGCCACGGTCGGCGACGATGCACACCTTGATACCGGCCGGCAGCAGTTCAGCCAGCCGCACCAGCACGCGATGCTCGTAGAGATTGCGGTTGTGCTTAAGCGTGCGCTTTTCGACCGTCAGCCATGCCAGGGGGGTGGCGCGGCCGTGATCGGTGATCAGCGACGCCACGATGGTGGCCTGGTTGTCAGCATCGAAGTCTGTCCAGTCGAATGCTACCACAATGGAACTGCGTGCGCCGATAACGTAGGGCACCCAGCGGGTGAGGATTTCATCGACATTGATCTTGGGGTTGGAGAGCAGGCGGTCGACCTGCTCGGTCGCATGCTTGCAGGTCAGGCCACGGGCGGCGGCGAGTCCCTGACCGATGGCACAGACGGCGAGCGAGGCGCTGCGCAGCACGGCGAGGGTCGCGTCGCAGAGCGAGTCGACGCGCTTGGCGTGAAGGTCGCGGTCCAGCACGCTGCCCAGCACCTGCCGAACGTGATTGAACGAGAACCGCTGCTCTCTGACGACCACTGGATACCCCCACCTACTGTTGCTGGGCGGGAGATTTGCTGGACCGGGCGGCGTTAAAGGCCGCCGTGGCGAATTCGCAAGGATATGCCGACGACGGCGTTTGCAGGATTCTTTCCGGAATCGCCCCTACCGCCACCAGATTCTTTTATGTCCCAACAAAAATGAGGGGATGAGTGAGACTGACAGGCTGCGAGCGTCTACCCTCACGTTGTTCAGACTGGACTTCGCAGCCCTTCCCGGCTCAACCTCGCGGTTATGGGAATGCCGGCTGCCCGCCTGACCGATATGCACGTGTGCCCGATGGTCACCGGTGTCGTGCCGCACGTCGGCGGACCCATCACTGGTCCCTGTTGCCCGACGGTGCTGATCCAGAATCTGCCGGCTGCACGCGTGGGCGACCTGCTGACCTGCGTCGGGCCGCCGGACACGATCATCAACGGCTCCATCGGCGTGCTTATCGGGGGTCAGCCCGCAGCGCGGGTGACGGACCCGTGCAGCCATGGTGGCCTGATCTCGCTCGGCTGTTTCACCGTGTTGATCGGCTAGAAACGGCGCAAATCCTATTGGCTTGCCTGGCTGAACAGAAGCTCCACCACCTTGTGGTTGCCATGGCTCAGGATGTCCAGCGGGACGGTCTGTCCCGCAGGCGTATCGGCGGCGATCTTGTTCAGGACGGACAGATTATGAGCCTCGGCTCCCTTGATTTTCAGGATCACATCGCGGTCGTGGATTCCAGCCTTGAACGCCGGACCGCCGGTGACGACGCCGGTGACGACCATGCCCTGCGGGTTGTCGAGGCCAAACTGGCTGGCTGAATCTGCGGTGATCGACTCGCACACCAGGCCGGCGACGCCGCTGATCGAGGTAACCGGATAAGGATCTGGAAGCGTACCGGTCGAATTGTCTTGCTCCGGCTTCGGACCCTTCTGTTCTTGTAGCGGCTTCGGGCGAGCCTGATCTTGCGCCAGTGCCAGTTTCTGCCGCGCCTGGTCCTGCTCCTGCTTCTGACGAGCCTGGTCCTGCTCCTGCTTCTGACGAGCCTGATCCTGCTCCTGCTTTTGCCGCGCCTGATCCCGAGCTAGCTGCTGCTGGCGGGCGAGGTCTTGCTGCTGCTGGCGGGCGATGTCTTGCTGCTGCTGGCGGGCGATGTCTTGCCGCTGCTTCTCGCGCGCCTGGTCCCGTGCCAGTTGTTGAAGGCGCGCTTGTTCCTGTTGTTCCTGTTGCAGGCGAGCCTGTTCCTGCTGCTGCTGAATTCGCGCCTGCTCCTGCGCCTGTTGGAGGCGCTGTTGCTCCAGCGCGCGGGCCTGCTCTTGCTGGATGCGAGCCTGCTCCTGTTTTTGAAGCCGTATCTCCTCCTGTTCGCGCTCAAGCTGGGCCTGGTCCTGCGGCGGCTGAGGCTGGACCGCCACGGGCAATGCAGGGGGCTGGCCAGTGGGCGGCGATTCCGGCTTATGCAAACCGTACCACCCCAAGGCTCCGCCGGCGACGAGCACACATGCCGCCATCCCAACAAAGCCGATCGTGCGAGCAGAAGGCCCAGATGCGCCGCTTGTGGACGGCCGCTGCTTCCCCGGCGGACGGGCAGTCCCGCCGGCGAACCGCTCCGGACGCGGGGCAACCGGCACGAGCACGGCCTGCAAAGCTGCGTTGAACTCGGCGGCGCTGTTGTAGCGGTCTTCGCGGTTTCTCGCCATCGCGCGGGTGACGACCGTGTCGAGCGCCGTGGTCACCAAAGTCGACACCTTGGATGGCAAAAGCGGTGTGCCATACAGCACTTTGTGCATGATGGTGGCGAGGTTGCCCTCGTAAGGGCGCTCGCCGGTCAGGATGTGGTAGAGTACTACACCGGTCGAATAGATATCCGTCCGCAAGTCGATTTTTTCGCCAAGAAACTGCTCCGGCGACATATAGGCCGGGGTGCCGATCACCATGCCGGCCTGGGTCATTTCGCTGTCTTCCAGGCGAGCAATCCCGAAATCCGTGATCTTAACCTGGTTGTCCGACGTGAACATGATGTTCGCGGGCTTCACATCTCTGTGAACAACGCCGCGGTCATGGCTAAACTGCAAGGCTTCAAGAACAGATCCGATGATTCTGCAGATATCGGACAAAGAAAATCGCTGGTTTTCGTCGAACAGAGCCTTCAGTGTCGGCCCATTGACAAATTCCATGACTAGGTAAGCGTAATCGGCGGTTTCTCCGTAGTCGTAGACGCCGACAATATTTGGATGATTAAGCTGTCCGGCGGCCTGTGCGCCACGCTTGAAGCGGGCGAAGGCTTCCGAGGCTTCGCTGTCATCGCCCAGCGACAGCGGCATAAGCTTGACGGCCACGCGGCGCGCAATATCGGAATCCCAGCCGTCATATACGGTGCTCTGGGGCGTTCTCGCCAGTACGGCCTTCAACTCATATTTGCCAATACGGTCGATGGTTGAGCGCATTTTCATCCAGGAATGCAGGGGGAGGTAGCCCGGTTTGTTCAACGTGGCACGTTTTCTTTCGGCTGTCATCCATGCCACCGAAGGATATACCGCGACCGGCAGGCACGCTGTGACGTAGCTCACAGATCGCCTGCGGCTCCCCAAGAAGTCGTCCCAACGACAGAGGTTGATCGGAGGCAACACGTTTGCGCTATCGCTGTGGCGGAGTACGTCCCCAAAGCTTCGTGCCCCATTGTCCGCGCGGTACCCAACAGGACGAGCATCTGCTCGTCCGTCAGGTCAAGGTGTCTCTGCGGCGACGACGGCCGGACGTGCGGTCCGCCGGGCGACATCGCGCAACGAGTAAGGCGGCATTCATTGCCATCGCTTCCGGTCACCCAAGGACGTCATTGCAATCCCGACCGGGCAACAAGGGACACCGCGAGCTACACCCGCACAATCGGCACCGACGTTCGGCAGCCGTGCATGCCGTGCCAGACAGTCACATTTGGTTCGGCGCGGAAACTTCAACGATGGTGTTGGTAGTTTCGCAGCCAGACGCCCTGACATCGACCTCGGAGCGGCGCGGTCGCCGGTGATATCCTGTCGGAACCGGGGTCTTGGTCTTGTCAAACACCTTTAGAGGCTGACCCGGAACGACAATGCACTCTGATCTTGAACATCCCCGACAAAATGCTCTCGCTCGGCCCGGCGCCCGCCCCGGACGGCCATTCGCCGCGCCGTCGGTCCAACGGCCCGAAGATGGAGCCGCCGTTGGGTGGTCCCGGCAGTCATCACGTGTGCGAAATCGCCGGCCGAACGTCAGACACAGCCCCGTTCCAGAGACACAGCCCGGTTCAAGCGCCAGCCCGGCGCTTCTTGGAACCGCCACGCTTCTTCGGTGGGGACACCTCCTCGACCTTCCGTCCCAACCCGCTGTCCTTGGCCAGCTTCGATCGGGTCGCGGCATATTCGGCAGCGACCATCGGGTACGACGACGGCAGTTCCCATTTGATTCGATACTCTTCCGGTGTCATCTTGTGATCGGTCGAGATATGCCGCTTGAGCATCTTGAAGCTGCCGCCGCAATCAAGGCACAGGATGTGGTCAGCAAAGACGGACTTCTTTACGGCGACCGAAGGTTCCGGCTTGATAGGTGCGGCAGTTGCCTGCCCAGCCGACGACAGCGCCCGGTGAACATCGCGGATCAGCCCCGGTAGTTGACCCGCGGAGACATCATTGCCGGCGATGTGAGCGGATACGATCTGCGCTGTGAGGTTTATAAGCTGTTCCATTGAGACTGCCTGCGTTACAATGCGGTGCCTATAGAGAACTGCTGATCGCGTGTCTATCGATTTGGTCGTCGCGGAAAGATTGGCAACTGCGTCCCATCCGGACGCAATCTCAAGTTCACTGGTCAAGTTACGATACAAGGGCGATGCATCGCTGAACCCCAGGGCGAAGCGGACACGACTTTTCGGAGACGATACAGCGCCCCGCCGCACGGCAGCTCAGCATCACTTTCGCGCACAGATTGAGATGGCGCAACGCCGCGACCTGCTGAGGACGCAGGCCGAACCCGTGCTGGGGGGTTGTTGGCCCTCATCCCCCGCTATCATCCGCCTGACCGGTCGCGGTATCCTCCAGGTGCAGGCAACACCTGCCCGGATCGGTCGAGACCTGGCGACAGGCATATCGGTCTGGATCGCGCCCAGCCTGCGGATCCCGTTCGGGCTGCGTGAGGAACCGAAGCAGGCGGTATCGCCAACAATCAGGTCGGACTATTAGAACAGCCATGGCGGATTACGGCGAATGGAATCGTAAGGGTGCTGTCCTCAGCGATGTGACGGCCCAAAAGGAATACGGGATCACCCGCGAGTTCATCGTCGAGGGAATCCGAGCCGGCAAACTCGAATTCCGGGAAGGGGCAGTGTGGGGCAATCCGTATCTCAGGGTCCTGAGAAGCCAGCTTGAGGCCTATATAGCCGAGAAGATGGGATCGGAGCACTTGACGAGCAGGAAGGCCCAGACCGAATTGCGCGACATCAAAAAGGAGATTACCGCCCTGACAACGAAACTGGCTGCGCTTCAGGCGCGAAAGGCGGAACTCGAGCGGGCGATCAAGGCATAACGGGATCAGCGGCGTGGTGCACATCACTCAGTGGCACCGATGGCCATGTCCGGCTAATGATGGACGATATGGTGTGGGGAAGCTATGCGGACCGTCGGACTGGCATTGGTTGCCGCTCTTTCTGCCTGTTCTGCAAGGCCAATGACCGGTTCAGGCCAGCCCATGGCGCAGACCAACGAGGGCGGGGACATCACCGTTCGGCTGTCCGATTTCGCGTTTGATCCCGAGCATCTAAGCCTGAAAACCGGTGTACCGGTCCGGCTGCGGCTCGTGAATGATAGCGGTGGCGGCCACGACTTCAGTGCTCCCGCATTTTTCGCGGCCAGCAGCATCCAGCCCGGTTCCTTGCCTCCGACGGACGGCGGCTTTGAAGTCGGGTCGCACCAGACGGTCGAGATCACCTTGATACCGCGGATCGCGGGAACATACCCACTCGAATGCACACACTTTCTTCACAGCCTCTTCGGCATGAACGGCACAATCCAGGTGGCGACGCCGTAGCTTCGGTGCGGGTGATCCAGCCGCCCCGGACATTGATCGTTGCCCAGTGTCTTGGGCCGATGGATCGAACACGGTCTGGGTCGGCCGGCGAGAGTCGCGATCAGCGACGGTTGGGTTGCCGTACGAGTCTTCGGCCACGGTTTCCTCTCCTCGCGAGCCAGCGCGTGGTGTCGAACTCGGATGCGCGACGACTTGCTGATCCAGACGGACTATTCCGTTGGATTGCTTTCACGCAAACGAACACTGCCCGAGGTGATGATGGATTCATCACAGGAACGACAACACTCGGACGCGGTTCAAGTGTGGCCAGGCTGTTTCGCTGCAAAACCCATCAACAGCAATGATTCTTGATCGTCCCGACCCGACGATGATCCACGATCAGTGATCCCGCAACATCCTCTGGTGCGCAATCAATTGCCGCCAGGCGCCCGCTGAATGATGTTCCCAGCCCCGGATACCAGGTTAACCGCGCCGCTGCCATTCGAACGCAGCGCCGGCGTGGTCGCAACCTGTTGCTGGGCGATCGGTCCGGCCCCCGTCGCCGACTGTTGCTGCACGACGTTGCCGTTGCCCACGGTGACGGCCAGCGGTCCTTCGTTGTTGATGACGACCCGCCCCTGGCCATGACCGTGACTGTGCCGATACCACGGGTCATACGGCGTTTGGGCCTGCCGGCTGGGCGCCAGCGGCGTGCCGAAGGAGAAGCCCGCGAGATACCCGGGATCGCCACGCAACCGGCTGATCATGGCCTGGTCCTGGGCCTGGTGATCGGCGGCGGTCAGGCCGTTCTGGACACCTTGTGCCGTCTGCAGCGGGGGGCGCGTGAACAGCATCGGTCTGGCAATACCGTGCGGTCCGTCCCCAACGTGGGGATCAAGGCCAAGCCCGCCGGATTCTTGCGACAGCGCGGGGCGGCCGAGACACAGCAGCGCAACACCCGCGACCATGACTGAGCGTCTCATGATCTCTCGTCCTTTCATTGCGGAAACATGTCAATCGCGATCGATCGGCAGCCAGTCAGTGCGCAGGTGGAGTTGGGTCCCATCATGTTCCCACAGCATCGTGTGGCCGCGAAAATCATGCTGTTCCAGCCGCTCCCTGACGGCGCGGTCCGGCACCTCGCTGTCCCGACCCTGACGATCGGCGCCTGTGGTGCCAATCTCTGGCGACGGGCCGTTGCCAAAAGACTGCAAGACATCGCCATGGCCGCTGACACAGACAGACTTGCCGTCGACCGTCTGGCAGCTCGCGCCGCTTGAACCTGCGCAGTTCAGATTGCCGTTGATCGACTGGCAGCGCAGCGTTTCGCCCGGCGCCGAAACACCGCACAGCAGAAACGACAAGCCGGCGAAGAATACGGCAGAAGAACAGCGGGACATGCAAGCCTCCTCAACGGCCGGTCTGGTTGATGAGACGCTGGTTGGCGGAAGACAACGCGCCGTAACCCAGATTGTAGCCGCGGGTGTACGTGTTCGTCGCCAGCAAGCCGTTCGGGCCCAGTGCGTTGATCGTCTGCCCCGCGGACGAGCCGCCACCAAGCGCCAGGTTGGCGCCGGCGACGACTTGCGTGCTTACCAGTGGCCGGCACGTGGCTGATCCGCCGCCGCCAAAGGTGCCAAGCTGCTGCTGGGCCGATGATCCGAAAGCCGTAGCCTTGTTCACGCCAACGGTGACACTGGTGGAGGACAACGGACAGCCCTGGTTGGCTTCGATCTGTCCCAGTTCGGCGATCGCATTGTTCGTGTGCATGCCACCGCGATCCTGTGCAGCGGCCGGAAGCGCCGCCAGCAGGGTCAAAGCGGCGAATGATAGTCGTAACATCGAAGGTGCTCCTCGGAGGTTTGACTTTGACAGTTTGGCTCAGGGGGGAAACCGGCCCTGTTTTCCCGCAGGGCCGGGTTTGCGGGTGTGACGTCTTACTGACCGCCGGTGAACACCTGCTGGCTCGCCGATGAGCCAAAGCCCAGAGCCGCATTCTTGTTCAATCCGCCGCTGACCGAGTTCAGCCCGAAGCGGGACGCCGAACCCCCGACAGTCGCGACCTGCTGGTCGGCGGAAGAGAACGCACCGGCCGCCAGGTTCGTGTTGTAGCCGCCGCTAGTGAAAGACTTGCCATGGCCGTAGGCGGTGCCGCCCAGGGTCAGGGTGGATTGCGTCGCGGCGCTGCCAAAGCCCTTGGCGTAGTTGCTGTTGTAGCCGCCATTGGTGACAGCGAGACCATGTCCCAGCGCCGTGCCGCCGAGGGTGGTGGTGTCCTGCCCGGCAAAGCTGAGCGGGCCGGATGCGATGTTGCGGTTGTTGCCGCCGTTGGTGATGGCAACGCCATGACCGAGCGCGAGACCGCCCAGCGTGGTGGCGGATTGATCAGCCTCACTGAAAGCACCCTTGGCGACGTTGATGTTGCCGCCGCCGTGCGTGACCGAGACCTGCGCGCTGGCAGGGGTGACGGAGATCGCCGCGACGGCTGCGAGAACTGCGAAGCTGGAGACGAAAATGGAGCGCATGACCTGGTTTCCTTCAATGTCTGTCCGGCGGTTGCTGCGGCCGGGTGTCGGTGATCGACGAGCGGAAACCTACGGGCTGACGCTCGCGGAAGCTGTTGAGCAGTCAACACCGCGAAGGTTTTTTGCCGCGAAGCGGTAAACGGAGCGTGATCGGGTTCCGGTGTCGCCGCGGCCGGCTGGACACCGCCGTGGGCCGGCCCATGGCCCTTCGCGGTCATGACGCCGCGCAAATTCCCCGAGACCGCCGGCATCGACCCGGAGCGTCACTTTCCGCTCGATTCGGGCGCCGGATGAGTTACCATGACTGGCGCGGCTGACCACCATCAGTGTGAATGGAGCAGCCGCCCTAAAACATGGATTTGGACATTGGCGAAACCATCTGCCCCGGCGACCAACGGCAAAGACCCACCGGCCGCCAACGAAGCCCCGGAGTCGGTCAGCGTGGCCGCACCTGACCTGGCCGCCGCCGCGGCGCACTCGATCGCGGCGCTGAAGCATGACACCGCGGCCATTCGCCGCCTCTTCGAAACCGGCGAATATCCTTACAAGACCACGATGCGTACCGCGCCATATGAGGCGCACATGCTGGAACTCCAGTGTGAGCTCCTCAAGGCGCAGCGCTGGGTCGAACAAACCGGACAGCGGATCATCATCCTGTTCGAAGGCCGCGATGCCGCCGGAAAAGGCGGCACCATCAAGCGCTTCACCGAACACATGAACCCGCGCACCGCTCGTGTCGTCGCGTTACAGAAACCAACCGAGCGGGAGCGCACGGAATGGTATTTCCAGCGCTATATCACCCACCTGCCCGCCGCCGGGGAGATCGTCCTGTTCGATCGCTCCTGGTACAACCGCGCCGGCGTGGAGCGGGTCATGGGGTTCTGCAGCCCCAACGACTACCTCGAGTTCATGCGCCAGTGCCCCGAGCTTGAGCGCATGCTCGTCCGCTCCGGCGTTGTTCTGATGAAGTTCTGGTTCTCGGTCAGCCGTGAGGAGCAACGTCGCCGCTTTGCTTCCCGTGAGACCGATCCTTTGAAGCAATGGAAGCTGTCGCCGATCGACCGCGCATCCCTGGACAAGTGGGAGGACTACACCGAAGCCAAGGAGGCGATGTTCTTCTACACCGATACCGCCGATGCACCCTGGACGATCGTCAAGGCCGACGACAAGAAGCGCGCTCGTCTTAACGCAATGCAGCACCTGCTCGCCCACCTGCCCTATGACGGCAAGGACAAGAGCATCGTTACGGGTCCCGACCCATTGATTGTCGGGGCAAGCGCGCACGTCATCGGCAAGGATCTGCACATCATCGACAAGACGGTCCATCCCGCCCTGAAGCGCGGGCGCGAGGCGACCCCGGCCTGAGAGTTTGAACAATCCTCCGGCGACACCGGAGTCGACGAAAAAATGTGTAGAGCATCGATCACGGGGCGGCGCTGGACCCGCTGCCGCTCTGGTGCAATCTTCCCCGCGGGAGGGCTCTGTGATGAAGATTTCGATCCTGGGCGGCGGCGGCTTCCTTGGCCGCAAAATCGCGGCGAAACTGGCGAAGGATGGCACGCTGGGCGGCAGGCACGTCACCGCGCTGACGCTGTTCGACACGACCGAACCGCCGAAGCCGGACGCGCCCTTCCCGGTGACGTCCGTCGGCGGTGACGTCGTCGACCTGCCGGAGACAGCGATCCCGCCCGGAACGGACGTCGTCTTTCACCTCGCCGCGGTGGTCAGCGCGCAGGCCGAGGCCGATTACGATCTCGGCCGAAGGGTCAATCTTCGCGGCACCGACGCGGTGATCGATCGCTGCCGGGCGCTGGGAACCCGGCCGAGGCTCGTGTTCACCAGTTCGGTGGCAAGCTTCAGTGCCGATCAGAATTCGATCCTGGCAGACAACACCCGCCAGATCCCCGGCAATAGCTACGGCGCGCAAAAGGCCGCGGCCGAACTGATCCTGGCGGACGCATCGCGTCGCGGCTTCCTCGATGCCGTCACGCTGCGGCTTCCCACCGTCATCGTCCGCCCGGGCCGGCCCAACAAGGCCGCCAGTTCGTGCTTCTCCGCCATCGTGCGCGAGCCGCTGCTGGGCCTTGACACCGAACTCCCGGTTGCGGACGATTTCGCGGTCTGGGTGTGCAGCCCGCGGCGAGCGGTGGACTGGCTGCTGCATGCGGCGGCGATGGACACCAGCAAGATGGGGCTGGACCGCAGCATCGACCCGCCCGGCATCAGCACCACCGTGGCCCATCTGCTGCAAGCCCTCGACGCGTTAGCACCCGGCGCTTCGTCACATGTCAAGCGGGTCGCTAACGAAACGATAGCGGCGATCCTGTCGACCTGGCCGCCGGCGTTCGAGGCCCTGCACGCGAGGACCCTCGGATTTTCGGCGCATGAGCCGGTGCTGGACGTCATCCGCGCGTTCATCGAGGACGATCTGGAGGCGACGAAAGCGGATCGAGCGCTGCGTGACGCCGCAGCATCGTGACCTGCCTGGGCGCACCAACCGATATTTTTACCACAGTGATGACCGAATCGGAGGATGAATTGTTGCGTGGGATCGGTACCGGTCCCAAAACACTCCTTGTCTCCCATTTTATCTCGGCTGGACGACGCGTATGCCGACACTGCACGGTGATTCTACTCTAGCGCTCCCGCAAGGCGTCCGCCTCACCGGTAAAGCCGCGTCCACGATGCAGGACGAAACCGCATCGAGACGAGCCCACACGCGTCGTCCGCGCCGCCCGATCGGGTCCGCTGTGATGCACGCGCCGCAGGTGCTGCGCGCTCTGGTTCGCGCCGACGAAATCTGGCTCGTCGTGCTCGCCGCCTTCGTCGGCTGCGTCACCGGCGGCATGGACTGGCTGATGACCGAAACGACGCAGCTCGTCCACCAAACCCTCTTCGGCATCACACACGCGCAACGTCTCAGCGCGATGGCATCGCTTAACCCGTTGCGCACCCTGATTGTCCCGGCCGTCGGCGGCCTCGTCCTCGGCCTGGTAACGCTCGGCATTACCCGGCTGCATCCGCGCCGAACCGTCGACCCGATCGAGGCCAACGCTCTGTTCGGCGGCCGGATGTCGATGAACGGCAGCCTGATCGTCGTGCTGCAGACCATCATGTCGAACGGCGTCGGTGCATCAGTCGGACTCGAGGCGGGTTACACCCAGATTGGCTCCGCCATCGCCTCCCGCTGGGGGCACGCATTCCGGGTCCGTCGCAACGATCTCCGCCTGCTGGTGGGCTGTGGAGCCGCGGCCGCCATCGCCGGCGCGTTCAACGCTCCGCTCACCGGTGCGTTCTACGCGTTCGAACTCGTAATCGGCACCTATACACTTGCCGCGTTCGCCCCGGTCGCCGTCGCCGCGCTGGTTTCCCAGGCCGTGGTCCGAGCGCTGGGGGGCTCGATCTTCGATCTGACCCCGGCGGTTCCGAACCATATCGACCCGCTGGACTACATTCCGATCCTGGCCCTTGGCATGCTCTGCGCCCTGCTCGGTATCTCCATCATGCGCGGCGTCACCATCACCGAGGAATTATTCCGCAAAAGCCGGGTCCCAATCTGGCTTCGCCCGGCCATCGGCGGTCTGGCGATCGGCACGCTGGCGCTGATGACACCCGCCGTGCTCTCCTCCGGCCACGGCGCGCTGGGCCTGACGTTCGAGCAGCACGATCCGCTGCGCTGGATTGTCCTGCTGGTGGTCCTCAAGGCGACGGCGTCGGCGATTTCCATCGGCTCCGGGTTTCGCGGCGGCCTGTTCTTCGCCTCGCTGTTCCTCGGCGCGTTGCTGGGAAAAGCCTTCGCCGGGGCGTTGGCCATCGTCAGCGCCACCCACGCCATCCCGCAGGAAGTGTGCGCCCTGGTCGGCATGAGCGGCCTTGCCGTGGCGATCATCGGCGGCCCGCTGACCATGGGGTTCCTGGCGCTGGAGGCGACTGGCAGCCTGCCGATGACCGTCGCGGTGCTGGCGGCCTGCGTGGTGTCCTCGCTGACGGTGCGCCGAACCTTTGGCTATTCGTTCGCCACGTGGCGTTTTCATCTGCGCGGGGAGGCGATCCGCAGTGCCGTCGATATCGGCTGGATGCGCAATCTGACCGTCGGGCGGATGATGCGGCGGGAAATGCGCACGGTTCGCGCCGACACACCCATCGGCGCGTTCAAGCGCGACTTCCCGCTGGGCGCCGCGCAGCGGGTGATCGTGCTGGACGACCAAGACCGCTACGCCGGCATCGTGCTGCTGCCCGAAGCGCACGCCGACGAAGATGGCGACCATACGGTGCGCGACATCGCCCATTATGCTGACACCGTCCTGCTGCCGCAGATGACGATCAAGGAGGCGGTCGCGATGTTCGAGAACGCTGAAAGCGACGCTCTCGTGGTCGTCGACAGCGCCCAGGAACGCCATGTTATTGGCCTTTTGACCGAACAATATGCCCTGCGACGGTACAGCGACGAACTGGACCGCCGCCGCCGGGAGCTGTCGGGAGAATAGGCGAGCCCATGGCCGGCGGCCCCTTGATCCCTTTCATCTCAAGAAAGGCGGCCGGAGAGGGCTGACCGGTCTGGGCAGCCCCCGCCGGCGCACCATCCTTAATAAGTGGTTCGTTCCTGTTATACCAGTCGGCGTTTACGCTGACCGGTATGCGCGTACGGTTGGCGCGGCGGCTGCGCGCAAAATCAACGAGATACCAGCCGGCCGGCCGTCGACGAAAGAGTCAATCTTTCGGCCGGCTGGTACTAGCCGCAAGCGTTACATTTGCGCGGTGTCATGGCCGCCGCTCGAGGGTACGGTCATAAGTCCCTCGTGACCCCAGGATCAGAACTCGATATCGAGCTCGTCGATCTGCTCCGGCTCTTTCTGAGCCGCGGCGAACCACGCTTTCATTTGCTGCCAGGCCATGATTTGCTGGCAATAGCGCTCACAGACCCCATGCATCTGCACGTCGTAGCTGCGGAACCGGGTCACCACGGGCGCATACATCGCATCCGCGACGGTCGGTTTCGCGCCGAACAACCACGGCCCTTTCCAGGTCGCGAGGCACTCGCGCCAGATCTCGGTAATCCGGTCAATATCGGCCTGAACCGCCGACCACACCGCAAACCCCGGACGGTACAGCTTCAGGTTCATCGGCAACGCCTCCCGCAGCGCCGCGAAACCGGAGTGCATCTCCCCCGAGATCGACCGACAGCGCGCCCGAGCGGCGCGTTCGGGCGGAAGCATCCCGGCGTTCGGAAACATTTCGTTGAGATATTCAGCTATGGCAAGTGTGTCCCAAATCACCACATCATCATGCATGAGGGCCGGAACCCGGATCGATGAGGACTGCATCAGCAGTTCGGCACGGTTCACCGGATCGTCAGGATCCACGACCCGCTCCTCGAAGGCAAGTCCCGCAAGACTCGTCAGGAGGTATCCCCTCAGTGACCAGGAGGAATAGTTTTTGCTGCTTATCAGAAGCGTAGCCCCTGCCATGGTGACAACCCCCGAACGTGCTGGCATGCTGTACAACATCATAGCAACACGTTCGCTGGTATGGCGAGCGTTTGTAATAACGTGATAACAACCTGATGACAGGGGCTGTGTGACCCAGCGGGCGATGATCTATAAATTTTACCAGGCGCAGGCCGACTTGATGTTCCCCGCTCGTCAGTTGGCACGCCTCGGCGCCGGCTTGGCACGCGCGCTGGACATGGGCGAGTTCACCCCTGCTCCGTTACGCCAGTTTGGTGCCGCTTGCACTTTGCTGGCCGATAGCGGGCTGACACATTCACGGCCGGATTACGGCTTCAAGACCACAAGAATGGGCAATGACGTCGTTGGCGTCACCGAGGAATCCCGCTTCGAAACACCATTCGGCACACTGTTGCGATTTCGCAAAGACACGGCGGTCTCCCAGCCCAGGGTCCTGGTCGTGGCGCCGATGTCCGGCCATTTCGCCACCCTTCTGCGCGGCACGGTCGCCACCCTGCTGCCCGACCACGATGTCTACATCACGGACTGGAAGAACGCGCGCGACACCCCGCTGTCGGACGGCGTGTTCGGGTTTGACGAGTACGTCGACCACCTGATCCGGTTCATCGAGGTGATGGGCGAGGGCAGCCATATGGTCGCGGTGTGCCAGCCCGCCGTCGCCGCCCTCGCCGCCACCGCGGTCATGGCCGAAGCCGGCAACCGCGCGCAGCCGCGCAGCCTGACCTTGATGGCCGGACCGATCGACACGCGGCAGAACCCGACCAGAGTGAACCATCTGGCGAAATCACGGCCGATCGAGTGGTTCGAAAAGAAGCTGATCGACACGGTCCCCTGGCGCTACAAGGGGGCCATGCGCCGGGTGTACCCGGGATTTTTGCAGCTCACGGCGTTCGTGAGCATGAACATTGACCGTCATATCAACGCCCATCTGAGCCAGTTCCGTGCGCTGGCGTGCGGCGATGTGGTCGCGGCCGAGGCGCACAAGAAATTCTACGACGAGTATGGCGCGGTCATGGACCTGCCGGCCGAGTTCTATCTCGAAACCGTCCAGCGGGTGTTTCAGGACCACGACCTTCCGCTGGGAAAACTGACCTGGCATGGCCTCGTGGTCCGCCCGGAGGCGATCCGCCGAACCGCCCTGCTGACGGTTGAGGGCGAGCGCGACGACATCTGCTCCGTTGGCCAGACCATGGCCGCACTCGACTTGTGCACCGGCTTGCGCATCAGCCAGAAGCGCCATCATCTGCAAAGCGGCGTTGGGCATTATGGCGTGTTCAGTGGGTCACGCTGGGCGCGAGAGGTCTACCCGAAGGTTCGCGCGATGATCGAGGTTACGAATCATTAGGGTGCTGGGCGCGAGCGGGCCGCGGGCGGGCGGATCGGCCTTTGGCCGCGCTGTCTCGAACGAAAGGACGAGCCGCGGCGAAATAGTGGCGCCCAAAAACAAGCGAGTCGGCGGGGATCGCGCGCCGCAGCGTGCCCCACGTGTCATGGCCGGGCTTGGCCCGGCTACCCACGACTTGCCGGCGCCTGAGATCAGAAAAATCCGACGACATCGAGCGTTAGACCGGCCCGCGGAAGCGGTAATTCTTGGGCTTGCCCTAGCCGCGTCGAAACGACTTCTAGCCAACTCGCTTTGCGATACCTGGCAGAGAGTCAACCTGTTCGTGTTAAAATAATCGCCGTTCATCCCCAGTTCGAAGTTCCTGCCGCCTCCCTGCCGGCCACAGGCAGCGCTTCCTAACCTCACAACCCGGCGCTAAATCTCGCCCATGTCTCTCTTGGTAATCTCCGGCGCCGTCATCCGCATGGGCGGGCGCACCCTGCTGAACGGTGCGGACCTGACGATCGACCCTGGCCGGCGCATCGGCCTGGTGGGGCGTAATGGCGCCGGAAAGTCCACCTTGCTGCGCGCCATCGCCGGCGAACTGGCCATTGACGGTGGCGAAATCCGCCTGTCCTCGCGCGCCCGCCTGGCCACGGTCCGGCAGGAAGCACCCGAGGGACCGATGTCCCTGCTCGAAACCGTCCTACAGGGCGATCCCGAACGGCTGGCGCTTCTCGCTGAAACAGAAACCGCCGACCCCCACCGGGTCGCCGAGGTGCACGAACGGCTGATGACCATCGGCGCCGACTCCGCACCCGCCCGCGCCGCCACCATCCTCGCCGGCCTGGGCTTCGACGAAGCGGCCCAGAGCCGGCCCGTCGGCGAATTCTCCGGCGGCTGGCGCATGCGCGTCGCCTTGGCCACCGCTTTGTTCGCCAACCCGGACCTGCTGCTGCTGGACGAACCGACCAACCATCTGGACCTCGAAGCGACCATGTGGCTGGAAACCTGGCTCGCCCGGTTTCCCGGCGCCGCCCTCGTGGTTTCCCATGACCGCAACCTGCTGGACCGCGCGGTCGAGGCCATCGCCCACCTGGACAAAGGCAAGATCTCCCTCACCCCCGGGGGCTTCGACGAGTTCGTCCGCATCCGCACGGAACGCGCAATGCAGCAAACCCGCGCCGCTGAACGCGTGGCCGCCGAACGGGCGCACATCCAGTCGTTCATCGACCGGTTCCGCTACAAGGCGTCCAAGGCGCGCCAGGCGCAGGCCCGGATCAAGGCACTGGAACGCCTGCCGCAGATCGAGTCGGTGATCGAGGACGCGCCCACGCGCTTCAACTTCCCCGAACCGGCGCGCATCGCACCGCCGATCCTGGCGCTCGACCGGGTCGATATCGGCTACGGCACGACCGCGATTCTGCGCAACGTCTCCCTTGCCATCGACATGGACGACCGGATCGCCCTGCTCGGTGCCAACGGCAACGGCAAATCGACGCTGGCCAAATTGCTGGCGGAACGTCTGCCGCCGCTTTCCGGGGAGGTCAGGCGGGGGCCGCGCTTGAAAGTCGGATACTTCGCGCAGCACCAGACCGACGAACTGATCACATCGGAAAACCCGATCGACCACATGGCGCGCGCCTTGCCGAACGCGCCACCGCCGAAGCTGCGCGCGCAGTTGGCCCGGTTCGGCCTGGATGCCGACCGGGCGGAAACGCCGGTGGAAAATCTGTCCGGCGGCGAAAAGGCGCGGCTGCTGCTGGCGCTGGCCACGCGCGATGCCCCGCAACTGCTGATCCTGGATGAACCGACCAATCATCTGGACATCGACGCCCGAGATGCTCTGGTCAAAGCCCTGTCGGACTTCCAGGGCGCGGTACTGCTGATCACCCACGATCCGAATCTCGTGGAGATGGTGGCAGACCGTTTGTGGCTGGTTGGCGACGGTTCGGTGAAACCCTTCGACGGCGACCTCGATGATTACCGCGCGTTGCTGGTCGAACGCGCCAGGCCGGCCGGGCGCATCAACGCCGTAACCCGCAGGGACGACCGCCGAGAGCGCGCCGAAGCGCGTGCCGCCCTGGCCCCGATCCGTAAGAAGGCCCAGGACGCGGAAAAGCGCCTGGCCAGGCTAGCCGCCGAACGCGTGCGGATCGAGTCCACCCTGGCCGATCCATTCTTGTACGCGCCCGGCCGGGCGGGGGAGATTACGACGGCCAATGCCCGCCTCGCCGCTATCGCCAAGGAAGCCGCGGACGCCGAAGAAGAATGGCTGCTGGCGGAAGAAGCGCTGGAATCCGCCTCCTGACCGCCAGAGCGGATTCAGTCGGGGCGACTAAAATACTTGCCTTATGGAATGATTTGTGCGATATTTCAATCGTCCTGGCCGAATCGCAGTCTGTTTCAATGCTTCGATAAACTGACCAACGCGAGTCTGACTTTGATCGGGCGGCGACGTCGACACCTGGGGGTTTGAAAAAGAATGCTCTCCCGCACCGGAACCGACACAAAACATCAATGATAACAGAGGGCTTTTTTTATGAGTCCGCCGCCTTGGTCGCATTCAGTCGACGCGGGTTGCATGCGAGGCATTCTTTCGAAAGCCGTCGGCATAACCACCAACATCGCGGTCAACCTGGTTGCATCGGCAACAAGCTGCACCAAGGGCAGTCGATGCCGGACTGGTGGCTCCCCGGTTGGCTACGGCCCAATGGTCCGCGCGCGGGGTCCGCGGACCCCGGTGCAATTTTGCCAGCCGCGCCATCGGGCGATCCACTGGCATAACCGAGCATGTCTCAGCGGCGTAGAAAGTTTCGTCACTGACGCAACTATCAGGCACAGAACCGCGAGTGCCG
>JBEKLE010000079.1:0-49893 GCA_050010355.1 Rhodopila sp.
GCACTGGACGGATTGGGTGGATTACTGGGCGGTCGATTTCGACTATCTCCAGCGCAAGGAGATCATCAAGGTGCCGGTCGGAACGGGTTTCGGCGGGATCGCCTCCCTGCCCGGCTTCGAGCCGCCGCAGGGCGAACTGCCGGCGTTCGAGGAGCGCTGGACCGGCGGCTACATCTTCGAGAACGAGTGGCAAAGTTTTCGGACCCGCCAGAACCGCGACCTGGACCTGAAGACCCCGCCGCACACCTATGACAAGCCCGGCCACTACACGGTGGCGGTGAAAGTCATCGATATCTTCGGCAATGACACGATGACGCTCGTGCCGGTCCATGTAGGCTAAACCGAAAGGATCGAAAGAAATCCACCCCTGGCCGCTTGCCAGCCGGCACGCGGCGGCGGACAACCATCGCCCGACAACCGATTGCCGGCAAAAGGATCGGGCGCAGTCCTCGGATTACGCTGCCGTTGGAGGAAAGCGCCCCAGAAGTACGTTCGTCTCGTCGTTCAGCAGCAACTCCAGCGTAAAGGGATTTTCCTCCGGCCATTGAACGCCCGGGTCGGTTGCCCGCATTTGCTCGATCGCCTCGGCGTGTAAAGCGCCGACATCGATCCTCTGCTGCATCGAAGGCGCAAACCTGCGCTTCGCATTACCGCGAAACGCAACAATCTCGCCCCGCCAGTGCGGGGAAGCCTCGCTGTCCGGCCACGCATGGAGCTTCAGCAGATGCACCATGATCAGATTGAGAAAACTCTCGACCGAATGCAATTCGGACAGACCCACGTCTTCGATCTCCTCGGCGACATGGGTCCAATCGACATCATTCACCCGCTCCCCCCGACCAAGGCGGCGGATTAGATCGGCCTGATGCTGCGACCAGGCCAAGATGTCACGCTCATAGAGACCGTCTGGCATGGCGCAAAGCATAGAGCAATCTCACACCCCGTGCCACCACATCGCCGACGACGGCCAACCGCCGCAGCCCGTTCAGGGCCAACGGCCGCCCATTTCAGACCCTCGCAGTGCGCCTCAGACCCGCTGGCCGCCGTCGATGTGGACTTCGGAACCGCTGATATAAAGCGCCTGATTGGAGCAAAGGAAGAACAGCAGGTCCGCGACCTCGTTCGGCTTGCCCAGCCGCCGCATGGGGATTTCGCGCTGGACGATCTCCTCGGTGCCGGGCGACAGGATCGCAGTGTCGATCTCGCCCGGGGAGACAGCATTCACCCGGACCCCAAAGCGCCCGAGGTCATTCGCCATTTCCCGCGTCAGTGCCGCCAGCCCCGCCTTGGACGTCGCATAGGCCGCGCTCGCAAACGGATGAACCCGTGACCCAACGATCGAGGTCATGTTGACGATGCTGCCCTTTGACTCGATCAGAAAATCGGAGAACCCCTGCGCCAAAAGGATCGCCGAGAAGAAATTCACGTTGAAAATATGCAGCCAGTCCTTGTACGCCATCTCGAGGCTGGTGATCTTCCTGCCGTCGGCATGCTTGGGCGAGATCGCGGCATTGTTGATCAGCGCGTCGAGCCGCCCACCAGCGATCCGCTTGAGCTCCGGCAGAGCATCGCGAACCACATCGACATCCGACAGATCAAGCTGGATGTGGTTGCGCTCGCCGCCCGGCCAGGGACACCTTGAATCGAACGCCTGGCGGGAAATCGTCAGCACGCGCCACCCCTCGCTGCTGAAGCGCTTGACGGTGGCATGGCCGATGCCGCGACTGGCCCCGGTCAGCAACAATACAGGTTCTTGGCCAGCGGACATGATCCGAATCCTTTGCGCTGCATTGATTTATGAACGCCCGAGAGCAGGCTCGCCAGAGATGATATCGCCAGTCTGCCCCCATGCTACACGATCGAGGCCGTGACCGCATCCCCAGGGTTGTGGTGCTGGTCGAATTCCTTGCGAAACCGGAAGACGAGCGAAAGGTTGGCGGTCCCCATCCTGCCCCATCCGCATTATCCTTGCCCTGCCTGTCAATCCTGTCAGACGATGAGGCCCGCCCGTCAGATGACAACCGGCCGCCACGATTGGGATGATGCCTTATGCCGCCTGTGTTTCCCGTGCCCACGCTTGACCATGTTGTGGTTAACGCCCGCGATCGCCTCGACGACGCCGCGCATACCTACCGCCGCCTGGGCTTCACCCTCACGCCGCGCGGCTATCATACGCTGGGGTCGATGAACCATCTTGCGATGTTCGGCACCGATTATCTGGAGTTGATCGCCGCCAGACAGGACGACGATAGCCGACCCGAGATCATGGCCGCTCCGTTCGGACTGGACGGCCTCGTGTTCGGCACCGAGGACGCCACCGCAACCTTTGAGGCTTTGCGGCGCAACGGCGTCCCGATCGACCCGCCGCGGCAGTTCTCGCGCCCGGTCGAGACGAACCCGATCGAATTACGCAAAGAGATCGGCAGCCGGTTCGGCATCGGCACCGGCGTCGGTAACCAAGGCGAGGCCGCCCTCCGAAGCCGAGGCGGCACCCGCGACGCGGTGTTTCGCACGACACGGCTGCCGCGCAGCGGCACGCCCGCCGGGCGGTTCTATTTCTGCCAGCATCTCACCCGCGACCTGGTCTGGCGCGACGAATGGCGGCATCACGCCAACGGCGCGGTCGGCGTCGCCCGCGCGGTGATCGCCGCCGAACAGCCGAGCGTTCTGGGCGCTTTGTTCGCCCGGATGTTTGGTTCGCGGGCGGTTCGCCCGGCCGACGACGGTTATACCCTGGTCCTCGGCCTGTCTCGGTTCGATGTCGTGACGCCGATGGCGCTGTGGGAAATGTTCGGCGAGGCCGCGCCGGACAGCCGTGGCCGGCCGGACTACATGGCCGCCTTGACCCTCCGCACACTGTCGCTGGACGCGGTCGAGACGGCACTGGAAGCCGGCGGTATTCGCGGTTGGGATCGCATCGGCGCCAGTGTGCTGGTCCCAGCCCGCGAAGCGTTCGGGGTGACGATCGAATTCAGCGTCTGAACGCGCCCAAACGGGTTACTGAGCCAGGCGCAGGCCTCGGACGCGTGCCCAAACCCGCGTTGCCGGCAAGCGGGACGGGCACGCCGGCATGACCGGCATCGCCGGGCAGTAACCTTTGATTCATCTATTCGTGCCAATCCTGTCGAGGTGCAAAGCTTTACCGATCCGCTGCTCGATTTCCACCATCCGATGACGTTCCGAAGCCGCGGTGTCGCCATGCCGTTCACAACACCGCTGCTGGCCGGCACGTGCGTGCGGGACTGCAAGCGCGAGGGCGTTGAACTCGTGGTGCCCAGTCCGTCCGGGGGCCGCGGGGTCTACATCCTGCACTGGTCCGGGGTGCGGGCGCTGTGCAATCCCACGGTGCACGATACGCTGCTGTTCCGGCGATCATCCCGCCTGACGGTGATCGACCCGGCGAGCATCCGCGACACCGCGCTCGAGGTCGCGCGCGAAGGCCATGCCGGGAGGGCCGCCTCCACCGCCGCCGAGGCCGCGCTCGTGCATGACCGCTCGCAGCGCGCACTGACGTATGTCCTGCTGTTGAAGGGACTGGTGGAGCAGTTTGACCCCAACAGCCCGAACATCGCCACATTACCGGAACGGACGCCGGACCTCGACCGGCGCGCCGCAGCGGTGCTGCACCGGATCGCGCCGTCGCTCGGGCGGCCGGCCGCCCAACTGGAAACCAGCCTGGGCGCGATCGCCGACATGTTCGCGCCGATCGGGGTCGCTTCAACCAACCGCGACGCCCGTATCCCCCGGCTGCTCATCCGTCTCAAGGAAGCCCACGTCGGCATGGCTCGCTGGCTCGACGCCGACCCCGGGAACGATATCGGCGGCCTGGGCCAGTCCGTCGCGGTCGCCATGCAACGGACCTGCGAAAGCGGCGCGGCGGTGCTGCAAACGACCCGTTCGGGGCTCATGGACACACTGGCGTTGCTGAAGCTCTGGATGAAGGATCCGGATGGACTTTCGACGCGGGCCGCGCGCTGCGACTGGCTACTGGATGGGTGGGAGCGGGTCAGCCTGCTCTGGCTTGCGGCGCGGACCAGAGCGTCGCAGCGCGCCGCGCTCCTGGAAATGGCGCCGCTGGTGCCCGTGCTGCCGCGGGAGGTGATGGAATGGACCGACACACCCATCGCACCTGAGGCAATGCAGCAGGCATGCCGGGTCACCAGCCACGAAGATGTCTGGCGCACCGGCGGTTCCGCGTTCGCGCTCATCGAACGCAACGAGAACCTGCTCGCCATGAGGGCCTGGAGCGGCCCAGCCCCGACAGACTGGCCGGACGGATCTCCAGGATGCGGCCCAACAGGATTTGGACCTCAAGGATCATGAAGCCCGAATTGGTCCAAAGGCACGACGCCGAAATCCGCGCGCTGATAAAGCCGATCGTCGGCGCCCCCGACCCGAAGATAAAACGCATCGTGGCAACCGTGGACGCGCTCACCCAGCGCGGACCGGTCGACCTTTTGATCGACCCGGTGCGCCAGCGTCTGGCGAGAATTCGGCCGCCACGTCCGCTGCGCTTTGGGCGTCTGATGTTCCATCCGCTCGATCTGCTGATCGTGCCGGCGGCCCGCTGGACCCATGGACAGCAGGCAATACCGCGCACCGCGCTCATGCCGATGGTGCACCACGTCAGTCTGTCGATGGGCACAGAGGCGACCGCGATCAAGGCCGAAATCGCCCGTCGCACGACGGCCGACGTCGCTCTGATCTCCCGGCTGGGGCTATCGTTGTGGCCAGCCGCGGCCGCGATCCTAGCCGATTCCGGGATACCAAAGGGTTGGGCTTCGACCCAGCTTGGCGAGGCGGCCTATCGGCCGTTGGCCGCCGCCGTCGCGACGCTGCTGGCCGAAGCCGCCACGCTCGATGCGCTGCACGCGGAAGCCGCCACAGGCTCGCTGCCGCCAAGACCAGACGTGGTCGAAACGATCCTCGGCCGCGTCGCCCGCGCTAACAAATCCGCGCTTCCCATGATGCTCGCCATGCTGCTGGACTGTCTGCCCGACGCCGCCGCACTGCTGCCAGCGGCGAAAAAGGGACCGGAGGCCGCCGCCATATACGCTGCGATGGACGCAGCCACTGATCTGCTGCTTCAGCAACTCGATCAGGAAGATATCACCGACATGCGCATCGCGACTGGCACGCTGGCCGAGGCCGGCGCCGCCGCCGGTGGAATCGTCGCGCTGCTCAAGAACCTGGACAAGGCCGGCGCGAAGCCCCAGCGGCGCGACCAGATCCGCGCTGTGCGACAGCGCCTTGACGCAGACTGCAAGGCCCGATTTGCCTGGGGCTTGCAGGACGAACTTCTGGCCCCCTTGCAGGTCCCCGGCATAGCGCCAGGTTCGACCGATATCCCTGCCCTGGAAGCCGCCGCTCGCGGCCTGCGCGTGCTGGAAACCGAGGGGCGATTGATCGGCAGCGGTGCCGCCTACGACCAGCTGCTGGCCAACGCGGCGGAGACTATCAAGGACAACGTCATGCTGGACAGGCTTTCGCAGGCGGATCAGATCCGCCTGGTCGAAATCCTGCGCGGGCCGGAAGCGGCGTTGGCGATGCTGAACCCCCCGCCGTGACCGCGGGCGCTCGTCGCCCGGTTCGCATCGCCGTTTATCGGCACCGGTTGCGCGCCTAGGGGTGGTCCAAACCAGTCGGCGCATGCACCGAAAGCGTTTCCTTGGACGCCCAGAGGCCCAGACCGCTGAGGCTCTCACTGCCGGACGCGCAAGTGGCGGCCTCGAACGTGCCGCGGCGCCCGCCACGGCGATCCGCGATCATCCGCGGGCAACTAGCGGAACACCGCGCTGGCCTCGATTCGCAGACTTGCCGGCCCCGCATCGATCTCCGCCGACCCGCCCCACCCGGTGAAGCAATTGTCCAGCCTGGACTGAGCGACACGACGGGGTTCACGATGCTGCCAGCCGGGCGGGAACCTCGCCGTGGCGAACCGGCAGACAATCGGGACCGCTCTCCCATACCCCAGCGGCATTAAAGTGGAGCGCCGGATCGTGCGCCTACGGAAAGTAGGGGTGCAGGCCAGTTCCGGCAGGCGCCGGCGCATCATGGCGGCTGGTCAGCCAGATCACGACTGTCAGGGCAATCCGCGAAATTGTGTACCGGATAGAGGCACCGAAGGCGAAAGGCCAGGCGGCATTAGGCTGATAATCCAGCGTCAGAAGGGCCGCCAGCGGACCAGCCTCAGTCACCGACCACGCACGCTGCCAGCCAAGCCCGTGAATGGCAGACGGGTCGTCGCCTAAATTGTGCTCCAGCCGGTAGTCGGTGCCGCGCCAGCGGAACCCGGCGCCCCCAATCCGGTTACAGTAAGGCAACAGGGGAACACACCCCATCCCGTGCCGATCGCCCACGGTCGAAGCCTGCGGCTCGGCGCGCCGCAGGATCGGCGTGCGGGCCAGCATCCAGCCGGTCAGCCCACCCCCGAACTCAGGCGCAACAACGACAGACGACGCACCCGATACCAAGGTCGGCATGCCCAGGTCACCATGCCAAGGTTGCCATGCCAGGGGGTTACCATGTGAGGGTCAGCATGTATGGACTCCGGTTCTCGCGCAGCCTAACCGGTTGCGCCACGCGGAGGCAGTGGTCTTTTCGTCAGGAGGAACAGGCGTGGAGGAAGTCGATTGCGTCGTGGCCGGCGCCGGAGTGGTCGGCCTCGCGGTGGCGCGCGTGCTGGCAATGGCGGGGCGTGAGGTCATCATCCTGGAAGCGGCCGAGGGTATCGGCACCGCCACATCCTCGCGCAACAGCGAAGTCATCCATGCCGGCATCTACTACCCCCCCAACAGCCTCATGGCTCGGTTTTGCGTCACCGGGCGCCGGCAACTGTACGCATACTGCGGGCAGAAAGGCGTGCCCCACATCAACTGCGGCAAGCTGATCGTCGCGACCAGCGCCCGGGAAGACGCGATGCTCGGCGGCATCAAGCAGCGGGCCGAAACCAACGGCGTCGAGGGCATGCGGGTGCTCACCGCGGCCGAGGCGATCGCCCTGGAACCGAACCTCGTCTGCACCAGCGCCCTGCTTTCACCCTCCACCGGGATCGTCGACAGCCATGCGTTGATGCTGGCATTGCAGGGCGACGCCGAGAACGCCGGTGCGGTGCCGGTCTTCTTCAGTCCGGTGCTGGGCGGCCGCGTCGCCGGCCGCGGCATCGAGGTCGATGTCGGCGGCACCGACCCCATGACCCTGCGCTGCCGCTTGCTGATCAATTCCGCCGGCCTGCATGCGCCGGAACTTGCGGGCCGCATACAGGGGATGCCCCGCGATCGCGTGCCGCCGGCCCATTACGCGAAGGGGAACTACTTCACCCTGTCCGGCCGCTCGCCGTTCTCACGGCTGATCTACCCCGTGCCGGTGCCCGGGGGCCTGGGCGTCCACCTGACCGTCGATCTGGGCGGGCAGGCGCGGTTTGGCCCGGATGTCGAGTGGATCGACACAATCGACTACACGGTCGACCCGTCCCGCTCCGACAGTTTCTATGCCGCGGTGCGCCGTTACTGGCCCGGGCTGAAGGACGGGGCATTGCAGCCGGGCTACGCGGGGATCCGCCCGAAGACGGTGCCGAAGGGAGCGCCTGGACAGGATTTCGTGGTCCAGGGTCCGCAGAGTCACGGCGTGCCGGGGCTGGTCAACTTGTTTGGTATCGAAAGTCCTGGCCTGACCGCCTCGATGGCCATCGCGGACCACGTGTTGGAGGTCTCGCGGACGGAGTTGTAGCCGCGTGCCACTGTCAGGCGCGCCTGGAATGACCTGATCGCGGACGGAAAGGCAACGCGCAGCAATCAGCCAGATGTCACCGGCCGGCAATCAGGCCATCCTGGGCATAGAGTTCGTTTCGAAGGCGCAGTACAGACCGGCTCAACGGCCGGGAAGCTCGACCTCACCGCGGGACCCGCGCAACGCAGAGACCCAATAAACCGCAAATGCCGGACCTTCAGCCCCAGGCCGTACAACCACCCCGACTCGCCGAACGTCCGTCCATATCGCAGGGTCAGGCGCATCACCCCGTCGCGCATCCCGCACCAGCACCCCCGCCTCCCCCGCCACATCCGCCACCGGCAGAGTCGTCAGCATCCATCGTTCGTCCGTCCCGACAATAAGCGTCCCCGCCGGCAACCACCACGCCAGTTCGCTCGCAACGCTATACCCATCCGCCGCGACATAAACAGCGCCCGCGTCAGCCTGTGCCGCCGCAACCTCCCGCGCGAGTCCGCCCCAGCCAACCAGCCGGATAGCAACAGGATCAAAACGAGGCGGCACCGGCAACCACCCCCCCACCGCCTGAACGTACGCCAGTGCCGTGATCGCAAACCCCAACCCCGAAGCCCCGATCCACCACCACCGAGGCACCGCCAACCCACCCGCCGCAATGACCAAGGCCGGATAAATAATCGCCGGCCAGTTCCCCTGCACCCGGTCGCCGAACGCATGCTGCACGAACACCACCACCCCCGGCAGCGACAGCGCCACCAACAGCGACCAGGCCGGGTCGCGCTGCAGCCACGCCCGCCGCACCGCTACCACCAGCCCAGCCATGCACAACCCCCAAACCAGCGGAGTCACCAGCCCGACCTGCCCCCCCACCAGCTCGGCCAGAAACCCAGCGGCTCGGGAAGGCCGCCAGTCCTCCACCCGGCCACCCTGCTTCGCGAACCCCGCCCACCCATGGGCCGCATTCCAAGCCAGCACCGGCGCAAAAAGCATAAATCCGATTGCGCAAGCCGCCCAGGGTTGCCACCGACGCAGCCAAGGCCGAACCGACGGCACCAAAAGGACCCACAACCCGACCCCGATCCACAGCAACAGCGCGCTATACTTGCTGTCTAGCGCGAGGCCGCCGAACGCCCCAGCCACCAGCCACCACACAGCGCGGCCACCAACCGCGACCCGCGCCACCGCCCACAACGTCGCCGTCCAGAAGAACAACAGCGGAGAATCCGGCGTTATTATAACCGAACCCACGCCCATCAGCAGCGAGGCGTTCAGCAGCATGACCGCCGCAACCTCGGCCCGCGTCCACGGAAACAGCAAAAGCGCAGCGTCGTACAGCATCCAGGATGCCAGCGCCGCCGCCAGCGGCAACAGCAGCCTGACCCCGATGGCGGTCTGCCCCAGCAGCGCCGTCCCCGCCCTGATCCACAACGCCACCATCGGCGGATGATCCAGGTACCCGAACGCCAGCGCGTGTGACCAAACCCAGTAATAGGTCTCGTCAGGTGCCAGCGGCGCCGTCGCCGCCACAACCAGCCGGATCACCGTCACCGCGCCCAGCGCCGCGGCGACAAGCTTCACCCGGCGCGCCAGACCAGCGTCGCACCCGCCGGGCGCGCAAATCCATCGCCGCCCACCGGGCGCGCCATCGCCGCCCACCGGGCGCGCAAATCCATCCCCGCCCACCGGGCGCGCAAATCCATCGCCCCCCGCCGGGCGCGCGAAACCGTCACCTCCCGCCGGGCGCGCAAAACCGCCGTCCCTCACCGGGCGCGCCAGACGAGCGTCGCCGAAACGGTGTAATTCCACACCACGCCGATCATCGCGCCGATGCCGCCCGCAATGCTCCATGCCGTGTTTCGCTCATAGAGCACCTGCGCGATGCCGATGTTGGCGATGGCGCCGAAGCCGCACACCACCATGAAAAGCAGCAACCCGCGCCACAAGCCGGGGCCTTTCAGCCGTTGGTCGCGATAGGTGATCACATTGTTCAGCTCAAAGTTGAATGTCATCGCAACCACCGTGGCCATCGTCTGCTCAGTCTCAAAACCGAGCACGGTGACGTGCCGCAGGATACCGAGGACGAAAAGGTGGACGACGATACCCAGCGCACCGACCAGAGCGAAAGAGAAGAAACGCAGCGGCAGCAGTCCCCCGAACACCTTGTCGAGCAGCAGTCCGCCGAACTGGATGACAACCTGCGCATCCATCTTGCTCTGGCCGGCTGCGCGCTCACGGAACCGCGCCGGCACCTCCAGCACCCGCAGCGGGGCGCCGCTGCTCAGCACGAGATCCAGCAGGATCTTGAAGCCCTGCCCGTTCAGCCCACGCGCGAGATCCTCGAACAGCGGGCGCGGCAGCATGAAGAAACCGCTCATAGGGTCGGTCAGGCGGACCGGCAGGAAGGCATGGGCCAGAAAAATTCCGCCGTCCGACAGCATATGCCGCCAACGAGTACCCAGTCCGGCGCTGTCACCCCCCTCGACATAGCGGCTGGCGACAGCGAGGTCGTGTCCGCCGCCCTGAAGGGCCGACAGCATGACTGGCAGGCGGGTCTCGTCATGCTGCATGTCGCCATCGATCACCGCGACGTAGTCGGCGGAGGAGGACAGCGCCCCCTCGATCACCGCCGAAGCCAGGCCGCGACGCCCGATCCGGCGGATGCAGCGCACCCTGCCATCCTGCTGGGCGATACGCCGCACTTCCTGGGTCGTGCCGTCGGGACTGTTGTCGTCAACGTAAATCACTTCCCAGGCAATGCCGGACAAAGCTGCGTCCAGCTTCGCGATCATCGGCACCACGTTCGGCCGTTCGTTGAAACACGGCACGATCACGCTCAACAGAGGAGTACCGCTGGGCCGGCCGACGACGGGTGGTTCAGCCTGGATCGTCATGTCGGGCATAAGCGTGTGATGAATTCCGCGCGTGATAGGGCGCTGCACATACAAGGCGGCAGCCTGACGTCAAGAGCGATGGGGGCTCCAGGGGCCGTCGGCCCCGTCACGTGCATGCACGCTCGCAGCCCCGTCATGCGCAGGCACGGTCGCATGACGGGGGTCGAAGGCCGGAGCCCTCGCCTGCCTTCACCCGAACGGAACCCCTGCCAGGCTGCGGCTTGTACGGATGGTTTGCAGCGTCTGCACCCGGCTGACGGTAGGTGAACCCGTCAGCTTCTGTGTCAGGTGGTTCTCGTGTGCGGTATCCCGCGCCACCAGTTTCAGCAGGAAATCGCCGCCACCGCGGATCATGTGGCATTCGCGCACCTCGTCCCACCCGCCGACCAGTTGCTCGAACGCGGAAAGCACCGCTTCTTTCTGACTTTCCAGCCCGACCACAGCGAAGAAAGTGATCTCCCAGCCCAGTTTCTGCGGATCGGTGTCTGCATGGTAGCCGCGTATCACCCCCGCCTGTTCCAGCGCGCGCACCCGTCGCAGGCAGGGCGGGGCTGAGATCCCGGCACGCTTGGACAGGTCCACATTGGTCATGCGCCCATCTTCCTGCAGGCAGGCAAGGATGCGACGATCGATCGCGTCCAGCAGAACAGGCATCTCAGAACTGGGCGGCTTCATGCAGTTTGTTTTTTCAGACGTTTCCAGGCCGCGTTGGCGCAGATAATCTTATTGCGTACGGGCGCCCCCGCAAGCCGAAATCGCGACCTCCTCTGATATGATGGGGACGCCGCGGGCTTTCGCCCCGCATCACGGTTTCATCATTTCGCTCTTCCCAACGCCCGCCCGCGGGGCCTACTTCGCGGCCATGAATCCCCTCCTCCGCGGCATTACCCGGATGCTCGCTGCTATCGGCGTGCTCCTTTTGCTGCTCGTGGCGCTGGTTGTCGGCGCGGTCTGGCTGACAATGCCGGGTTCGCGGCGAACCGCGTCGGTCCCCGGCCTGTCCGGTGCCGTGGACGTGACCTACGACGCGGACTGGATCCCGCGGATAAGAGCCGCGTCGCCCCAGGACGCGGCGGCCGCGCTGGGTTTCCTGCATGCCAGCGACCGAATGTTCCAGATGGAGCTGATGCGCCGCGCCGCCTCCGGCCGCCTGTCGGAAATCGCCGGTTCGGCCACGCTGCCGATCGACCGCATGATGCGCACGCTGGGCTTGCGCCAGCACGCGGTGGCCGATCTCGCCGCTCTGCCACCGGATGCGCGGGCCGCGCTGGACGCCTACGCCCGCGGCGTGAACGCCTGGATCAATCTGAAGGGCCGGTTCGCCGCGCCGGAATTCCTGGTCCTGGGCGCGCCGGAGCGGTGGGAGCCGGCCGACAGCCTGCTCTGGGCGAAAACCATGGGGCTTTGGCTGTCGATGAACTGGCGCCAGGAGCTGTCCCGCCAGGCGCTGGCCGGCCGGGTTCCGGCGGCGATGCTCGACCAGCTTTGGCCGCGCCAGCCTGATATGCCGCTGCCGGACGCGATGGCGGAGCCGTTCACCCGGTTCGCCGCGGCCGCAGCGCGGCTGGCATCGGTCCTGCCGCAGCATACCGCGACCGGCGCGCCTCTGCTGGCGGGCGACCCGCATCTGGCATTCAGTTTCCCGGGCATCTGGTATCTGGCGCGAATCGATATCGTGGGGCAGACCACGCCGGATGACACTGCCCCCGCGACCGGTACCGTTCAGGGTGTGCTGGCCGGTGCCACCGCGCCGGGCGTGCCGTTCCTGGTGCTGGGGCACAACGGCAAGATCGCCTGGACCTTCACCACCACCGGCGCGGACGTGCAGGACATCTTCATCGAGACGCCGGCGGGACCCGGAGAATACCAGACCCCGGACGGCCCGAAGCCATTCGTGGTGAGGGAGGAACGGATCAAGGTCCGTGGCCAGGCCGACGTGGATCCGAACGGTCCGGCTCCGGATGCGCCGGTCATGGCCGTCGCGATGGGCAACCTCCAGCCCGGCGATACCGCGGCAGCGGGGTTGCTGGCGTTGAACCGGGCTGCGACAGTGCAGGAGGCTGGGTTGGCGGCCGTGCAGATCAGTTCGCCGGTGCAGAACCTGCTGGTGGCGGACGCTCGGACCATCGGTCTGTTCGTCACCGGCCGGGTGCCGATCCGCCGAACCGGCGACGGCGCCGCGCCGGTGCCGGGCGACGGATCGCATGACTGGATCGGTTGGGCCGCAGGCGAACAGTTGCCCCACAGCGTCTCGCCGCCCAGCGGGCGTCTGGTGAATGCCAAGCGCATCCGTGAGATGCTGGAGCAGTCGGATCGCCACACCCCGGCGAGTTTCGCCGCGATGCAGATCGACGTCGTGGACCCGTTCGCCCGTCAGATCTTGCCAATTTTGCTCGCTGTGCCAGGCATCAGTGGAGCAGCGGAGAACGCACACCGGCTGTTGCGCGACTGGGACGGATCAGCCGTGATGGGATCGCCGGCCCCGCTGATCTTCAACGCGTGGATGCAGGCGTTTTACACCGCGGTGCTGCGGCATGCGGATCTGACCGGCGGCATCGGTGCGCCGGTATCAGACTTCGTGGCGTTGGTGCTGTCTCCGGCGGGTGCCCATTGGTGCGGCGGAGATTGCGCGCCGATGCTGCGCGACGCACTGGCCGACGCGGTCAAGGATCTCAACGCCCACTTCGGCGATGATCCTTCCGCCTGGCGCTGGCGTGACGTGCACGAGGCGGTGTTCGCACATCCTTTCCTGCGCACCGTCCCCGTGCTGGGCCCGTTCGCCACGATCAGCATCCCGAGTCCGGGCGACGACAACACGATCGATCGGGGCGGCATGAACGCGGCCCTCCAGTCGGTGCATGGCGCGTCCTTCCGCGGCGTCTACGACCTGGCCGACCTTGACCGCAGCCTGTTCATGGTCACCCCCGGCCAGTCGGGCAATCTGTTCAGCAGCCACGCAAGAGATTTTGCCCTCCGCTGGCGCGACGGTGCTACAATCACCCTTGGGCCGGTGGCGGCCAGCATCACCGGAACGGTCCGATTGATCCCATGAATCCTGCCAACCCCTACCTGGATGACGATTACCTGACCGGTGGCGTCATGTCCCGCCGCTGCGTGGCCTGGGTGTTCGACGTCATCCTGATCGCGCTCCTGGTCTGGGTCCTGTGGTGGGTCCTGTTCACGTTTGGGCTACTGACCCTCGGCCTCGGCTTCGGTGCCCTCGGCATCCTGCCGTTCGTGCCGGTCCTTTATCATCTCCTCTCGCTGCTGGGCGCGCACAGCGCGACGCCCGGCCAGCAGATGATGGGCCTGACGGTGCGGCGCGATTTCGATCTCGGACCGCCAACCGGGCCGCAGGCCCTGGTCACTGTGGTGGTCTACTACCTGACCCTCGCGACATCGGGCCTCTTGCTGGTGGTCGCGCTGTTCACGCGCCGGCATCGCACGTTGCACGACCTGGTGAGCGGGCTCGTCGTGGTCCGGGTGCGGGCCATGATAACGTTGACCGAGACTGGCGGAGTCTGGAACATGTCGGGTGGAACGTCCGCCCCATGAGCATGTACAAACCGCCACGCCGGCCGCAATTCTTCTACACGACAGCCCCGCTGCCCTGCCCCTATCTGGCGGGACGCACCGAACGGAAGGTGGTGACCGAGATCGTCGGTCCGGACGCCGAGGCGCTGCACGACCGCCTGTCGCGCGCCGGGTTCCGCCGCAGCCATAACATCGCCTACGCTCCGGTGTGCCCGTCGTGTCAGGCCTGCGTGCCGATCCGCATTCCCGTGGACACTTTCCAGCCGGACCGCACACTCCGAAAGATTGCCAAGGCCAACGCGGGGCTCGAGGGCTATCGCGTGCCGGCGCGCGCCACCGCCGAACAGTTCCAGTTGTTCCAGCGCTACCAGCAGGTGCGCCACGGCGACGGCGATATGGCGAGCATGAGTTTCTACGACTACCGTGCAATGGTCGAAGACACCCCGATCGAAACCTTCATCATCGAGTTCCGTGACGAACAGGACCGGCTTCTGAGCGCCTGCCTCACCGACAAACTCGGGGATGGCCTCTCAGCGGTCTACAGTTTCTTCGCCCCCGGCCTGGAAAAGCGTTCCCTCGGTACCTTCGCCGTCCTCTGGCTGATCGAGCGCGCTCGCGCATCACGACTGCCGTATGTCTATCTAGGCTACTGGGTGCCGGAAAGCCGCAAGATGGCCTACAAGGCCCGGTTCCGGCCGAGCGAAGTGCTCGTCAGCGGGACGTGGCGAATGCTGACGGATGGAGAGATCGCCGGTAATGCCGCCGCCGAGGCGGCGATGGTGCCGGAATCGGCGGGTTGAATTCGCCGCGGCTGAGAGCCGAAGCGGCCGCCTCTGGCCGCGTCAGCCGGATGCCCGAAACATATCGCGGCGGACGGCGCTTTTCCGATGCGCGATACCGCCAGGGCTCGGAAATAAGGCTCCATGCCCGACCCTGACTGGCTCGTGTGGGCCCGCGAAATCCAGGCCATCGCCCAGATCGGCCTGGCGTTCAGCAAAGACCCGTACGACCTGGATCGCTTCACGGCGTTGCGGCACCTGTCCGCCAGGATCTTCGCCCGCCACACGGCCGCGGACCTCGGGCGGATCGAGGCATTGTTCGACGCCGAGACCGGTTACGCGACCCCGAAGGTCGGTGTGCGCGGGGCCGTGTTCGATGCGGCGGGGAGCATTCTGATGGTGCGCGAAGCCGTCGATGAGAACCGCTGGACCCTCCCTGGCGGATGGGCAGATGTGAACGAGACGCCGGCCAAGTCCGTGGCGCGGGAAGTATTCGAGGAATCCGGCTACGTGGTCCGGGCCGTGAAGCTCGCGGCGGTCTGGGACCGTGCTCGACAGGCGCAACCGCCTACAGCATTCTCGATCGTGCGGATGTTTTTTGTCTGCACTCTGGAGGGCGGGTCACCAGCAACCGGCCTCGAAACCAGCGAGGTCGGCTGGTTCGCCGAAACCGACATCCCCGCCGACCTGTCGCTGCGCCGCACATTGCCGCACCACATCAGGCGCATGTTCGCCCACCGCCGCGAACCGGACCTGCCGACCGAATTCGATTGATCAATTCGTCGCAGGAAGGTGCGCATTCCATTGTGTGTGACGATCTCTTTTGTACTTTTATCTCTAGCTTTCGTCACTTGCGGCTATTCTCGTTTCATGTTCCTGATATGAAATGAAGTCTCCGGAACTGATCGCTCGGCCGATAGCACCCGCGACCCTTCGCTTCACCGGGGAAAACAGCGCCTTTCGCCGCCTGGTCGTGCGCGGCGCATTGCTGGAACTGATAACCTTCGGCTTCTACCGCTTCTGGCTGGCCACCGACATGCGCCGCCACCTCTGGTCGAACACCGAGATCGACGGCGACGCCCTGGAATACACCGGTCGCTGCAAGGAACTGCTGCTGGGCTTCCTCATCGCCCTGGCAATACTGGCACCGGTCTTCCTCGCCTATTTCCTGGTCGGCCTCGCCTTCGAGCGGGTCAAGGCATTCGCCAGCCTGCCATTGTATGCGTTTTTCTATCTCTTCGGCCAGTTCGCGGTCTACCGCGCCCGCCGTTACCGCCTGACCCGAACCGTCTGGCGCGGCGTCCGTTTCTGGATGACCGGATCGGGCTCGTCCTACGCGTGGCGCTCCCTCCTATGGGGTCTGCTGGTCATCCTGACCCTCGGCTTCGCCTACCCATGGCGAGAGGCCGCCCTGGAACGCTACAAGCTCGGTCACACATTCTACGGCAACCTGCCCGCCCGCTTCGAGGCAACGGGATGGCAGTTGTTCAAGCGTGTCTGGTGGATCTGGCTGCTCGGTCTTGCCGGCTGCATCGCCGCCGTGTTCGTTCTTCTCATTCTCTCCCGGATAAAGCTAATGAACGGCGCAGGGCTGGTCGGGCTCCTCACTATCATCATGGTTTTCGCCCTGCCCTTCCTACATGCGATGCGCAAGGCAACCGAATGGCAATGGTGGGCCGAAGGGATCCGCTTCGGCGATCTTGCCGTCGCGTGCGACCTGAAGCGGGACGGGTTGATCGGCGTCTACTGGGTCCTGATCGCCATGGGCCTGGTCGTGTGGCTGGTTTTCACCACCCTCGGCGGTCTCGCAACCGTATCGATGTTGGTCGCTCTCGGGCGCACCGGCGTTGCCGCCATGATGACGCATCCGCCGGTCTGGGCGTTTGTCTTAATCGCCGTCTGGTACCTTTCGATGGTGCTGACATTCGGCGTGCTGCTGCGGATCTACACCCTGCAACGGATTTGGCAGCGTGTCGCCAACGCCTGCCGGCTGCGCAACGCCGAAGCAGCGACCCACGTCATGGCCGCCGGTGAGGCCGCCAGCGCCCTCGGCGAAGGCTTGGCCGACGGGCTGGACTTTGCCGGCTTCTAGTGTCCGATCGCCGAGAAGCGCGCGTCACGGAGTGACCGCGATTCGTCGCATGAATCCGCCACTTCAAGCTAATGCGACGTATCGCGTTTCTCTGGCAAGCGATACTAGCTCGTTGCCCCATACACCCCACGAGGCCGATCCGGCACCCGCCCAGCCCGACGTCTTTTTCGATGGCGAATCAAACCGGCGGCACCTCGTCCAAATCCGCTGCGCCGGCGAGCTCGAGATCCAACAGGACGGTGTGCGTCTGGCCTCCTGGCCCTTCACCGACATCCGCACCGTCGATGCGCCAGCCGACACCCTCCGCCTGTGCTGCGTCACTGCCCCGCCGCTCGCCCGCCTCGAGCTGCGCGATCCCTCGATACCGCATTCCATCGAACGCCTCTGCCCCGCATTGAGCGGCCCCGGCGGTGCACAGCCGATCTCGATCGCCCGCATCGCCACCTGGTCCTTAGCCGCCACCGCGGTGATCGTCGGCATGATCTGGTTCGGCGTGCCCGTTCTCGCCGACCACCTCACGGAAGCCATGCCGATCGCCTGGAAGCGCCCGCTCGGAAAGGCCGTCGACAAGCAGGTCCGAGCGTTGTTTTCCCGCGTCCCCTGCACCAGGCCCGAAGGCCAGGCCGCGTTGACCAAACTGATATCTGATCTGCAGTCGGCCGCGCGGCTTCCCGTCGCACCCGATCCGGTCGTGCTCAACTCGCCCATCCCGAACGCGTTCGCCGTGCCGGGCGGACGTGTCTACATCCTCTCCGGCCTGCTCGCCCGCGCCCTCTCACCGGACGAACTCGCCGGTGTCCTCGCTCACGAGTTCGGCCACGTCTCCCACCGCGACGGCGTCCGGCGGCTGATCCGGAACGGCGGCACCGCCTTCCTCGTCGGGCTGCTGTTCGGCGACATCAGCGGAGCCGGCGCCGCCCTCTTCACCGCGCGCTCCCTGCCCAGCGCCGCCTATTCCCGCGACATCGAGGCCGTAGCGGACGGCTTCGCCATCACCGTCATGCACCGCCTCGGCCGTCCCACCGCTCCGCTCGGGAACCTGTTGCTGCGCCTCGGTGGACCCGGCAACGAAACATTCGCGCTGCTGCAAGACCACCCCCTGACACCGGAACGCGCCCAGCGCCTCGAGGAGGCAGACGCCCCCGCGTCCGGCCCGCCCCTGCTCAGCGCGACGGAGTGGCAGGAATTACGCATGATCTGCATGCAACCGCCGCTGTCGTATTGACCGCCGCGCTGCAAGAAACGATCGCCGTCCTGGCGTCCTTTGGCGACTTGGTTTTTAGAGGCCATACAGACCGGCTACCGATGCGATCAGCCCAGAACCGCCGGATTGACCACATTGATCGGCGTCCCCGCCGCATACGCCAGGATCTGATCGAAGATATCCGTGAACTGCGTCTCGTATCCTCTTTCGTTACATAGCCGATATGCGGCGTTTAGATCACGTTGTCCGTCCCCAGCAACGGATGGTTCGTGTCCGAGACTGGCTCGTTTTCATAAACGTCGACCGCCGCCATCCCAGGCCGCCCCGCTCGCCCCAGTGCCCCCGCTTCGATCAGCCCCGCTCGGCTTGTGTTCACCAGGATCGCATCCGGCTTCATCAAATTCACATCTTCTGAAGTAACGACCCCACGTGTTGCCGGATATAACCTTATGTGCAACAACAAAACGTGACTGGCAACAAACAGGTCCCGCTTCGACCCCGCCGTAGCATAACCGTCCCGCGGGGCCCGCTCACGCGACTCCTCGCCCGACCACACCAGCACCTCCATTCCGAACGCCCGCCCATAGCCCGCGACCGCCGCGCCGATGCGTCCGTAGCCGAAGATACCCAGCGTCTTGCCGCGCAAGGTGCTGCCGACGCCGCTCTGCCAACGCCGCCCTCAGCGACGCGATCTGCTGCCGAAGCCGCCGCGCGGCAGCCAGCACCAAAGCCCCCCAGGAGAGCCCAGGTCAACTCGGCAGCGGCATAGGAAGGCGTTCCCGGATGCTGACTGGACGAAACAATGACCCCGAGTCGCGTGCAAGCCTCGATGTCGATGTGAGGATAGACGCTGCGCTGGCTGATCAGCCTCAGCGCCGGCAGACGTTCCAGCAGCGGCGCCAGGATTTTCGTCCGCTCCCGGATCAGCACCAGGACCTCGGCCTCCGTCAGCCGGTCGGCGAGAACCGCCGTATCCTCCACATGATCGTTCCAGTTCGTCACGTCATGACCCGCGAGCTTGCCGAAACAAGGCAGCGTCCGCACCGTGTCGAACAGGTCATCAAGAATGGCGATCTTCACCTGGAATGCGCAGCGAGCAGCGCCTGCCCCCGATCCGTCACCTCCACGCGCATCGGCTGCCCGGCGACATGAACGCGCCTCACCAGACCGGCGTCGATCGCATCCTCCCAAACCGTCAGCCGCGGACACGAGGTCCGCCACGCATCCATCACATCGATATAGTCCCGAGGTTCCGCCGCGAGCCAGGCCAGGAAGTCGATCGTCAAAGGCGCGAGGATGTCGAACATGACTGCCTTCCATGCGAAATCGTGCAGTCAAAGATGAGCCTCCCCGCCCATCCTGTCCAATGCGCATTCCGGAACACAATCCCACGCCCTCACGCCGCGACGATGAGATCCGGCCACCCCTTCATCACCACACGGGCAACAAACAAATCCAGCTTTGACCCAGGAAACCGTGGAGTTGGCCTGAGGATCAGACCGAACAGATCATCCAGCCCAAACGGCGCCGCGATCTCAAGCGCCCGCTCATCGTACAGCCGCACCGCGACCGCTGTCGCCGTCTCAGGCCAGAACCACAATGCGCCCGCGCCGGAGCCATACGGCGCATCACAGTTCCTTGTATGCATCCGAACCTGATTCTTGACCGACCAGTCAATCGTCGGGTCCGCAATGCCCAGGCGTCCCTGAAACCGCCTCATCCTCGGCGCGCTCAGCACGATACGAATCAAACCAGATCACATCGACATCGCCCGCTGGCTTCGAACAGCGCCGTCCGTGCAGATGATCCCAGACTGCGTCGCGCACGAACCCGGCGCCGGTCCAGCAATCAGGCAACCGAAGCGCGTGTACGACGCCCAGGATCCGCATCCGCTCGCAATCAGCCGACAAAATCAGCCGAAGTCGTCAGATCCGGATCGCGAACCCCCTGATCGCCGAAGCCCCGGCCTGGCGCACCGGACACTCAGAACCCGACGCGATCGCCGCCCTTCAGCTTCAGCATCACCCGCGCCTCCGCCGGCGAAGCAATCTCCAGACTGAGATCTTCAAGGATCCGCCTGATCTTCGCCACCTGCTCTGCGTTCGACTTCGCCAGCTGCCCCTTACCGATGTAAAGACTGTCCTCCAGTCCCACCCGCACATTGCCGCCGTTGATCCCGGCCATGGTGGTGAACGCCATCTGATGCCGCCCCGCCGCCAGCACCGACCAGACATACGCATCCCCGAACAACCGATCTGCCGTTTCCTTGGCGAACAGCAGGTTTCGCGGCTCCGCTCCGATCCCGCCGGTGATCCCGAAGATCGACTGCACGAACAGCGGCGGCTCGACGACCTTGCGATCCAGGCAGTAGGCCAGGCTGTACAGATGCCCGATATCGTAACATTCAAACTCGAACTTGGTGCCGTGTCCCTTCCCGAGCTTTTCGACAATCCCCTCGATGTCCTTGAACGTATTGCGGAAAATGAAATTGTCCGTGGCGTCCAGGTAAGGCTTCTCCCACGGGAATTTCCATGTCGTGATCCGATCGCCAGCGCGCGCGATGTTGAAGTTCATGCTGCCCATATTCAGGCTGCACATCTCTGGCTTCGCCACCAGCGGAGCGGCCAGTCGTTCGTCCAGTGTCATGGTCAGCCCGCCGCCCGTCGTGATGTTGATGACGGCGTCGGTGCTCTGCTTGATCACCGGCAGAAAACGCATGAACACCGCCGGATCGGGCGTCGGTGACCCGTCCACGGGATTGCGCGCATGCAGATGGATGATCGCCGCTCCCGCCTCGGCCGCTTCGATGGAAGACCGCGCGATTTCCTCCGGCGTGATCGGCAGATAGTCCGACATGCTGGGCGTGTGGATCGCACCCGTAACGGCGCAACTGATGATGATCTTGGCCATGGCGTTTCCCCTTCGGATCAGACCGCGACGAACTTTGCCGCACCCCGGGCGGAAGCGCCAGGGGCGCTCAGGTATTCAGCGGGGTCAACCCGGACTGCGGCAGTTGCTCGGCCAGCAGATCGATCAGCAGCACGCGCCCACCCCACCCGCGCACCAGGTACGCGCCGGCAACATCCTCGACCGCATGGTTGGCGCCTTTGATGAGCACGTCCGGCCGCAACGCTTGGATCATGGCCTCCGGTGAGTCCTCGTCGTACAGGCAGACCAGATCGACGAAAGCAAAGCTCGCCAGCACCGCCGCCCGGGCCGCTTCCGGCTGTATCGGATGGGGCGCCCCCTTTTGCCGCCGCACGCTTGCGTCGGAATTCAGCCCCACGATCAGCCGGTCGCAGGATGCCCTGGCCTGCTCCAGCAGCGCGATATGACCCTGGTGCAGCAGGTCGAAATACCCGTTGGTGAAGCCAACCCGCCAGCCGCGATGGCGCCAGCGCTCCGCCTGCTCCACCGCCTCCTCACCGCTGACGATCTTTCGCAACGCGCTGTGCTGCGGCGTCAAAGCGGCGAGCAGATCGGCCTCCCGCACAACCGACGCGCCGACCTTGCCCACCGAGATCCCGGCGGCAAGATTGGCCAGTCGCACCGCCACCGGCAAATCAAGCTGCGCCGCCAGCGCCGCGCCCAGCGCACCGAGGGCCGTGTCGCCTGCTCCTGACGTGTCGAAAACATCCGCGGCCTCCGCCGGGAAATGCTGCGACCCGGAGGCATCCACCAGCGTCATGCCATCATTGCCGCGCGTCACCACCACAGCGCCGAACCCGTGTTGGATCCGCAACTGCTGGGCGGCCGCGACGATCTGTGCCTCGGTATCCACCGGCATGCGCGCGGCGGCGGAGAGCTCCTGCCGATTCGGCATCACCACATCAGCGCCGGCATACCGTGCGAAATCGCTGCCACGCGGATCGACGATCAGCTTGCGGCCGGTTTTGCGCGAGGCCTCCACCAGTCGCGCCGGAACGTCGGCGGACAACACGCCCTTTCCGTAGTCCGACAGCACCGTGACGCTTGTCGCCGCCATCGCATCGACCGCAATCCGCAGCAGGCGCTCGGCCAGTTTCGGGTGGATCGGGTCGGTCTGCTCGCGGTCGGCCCGCAGCAATTGCTGCCCGGCGGCGATCAGGCGCGTCTTCAAAGTGGTCGTGCGGCCGCCCTGCACCAGCAGCCACGGCTCCACGTTCGGCTGGCCGCCAATCAGGCCGGTCAGCTCCGACCCGGCCTGGTCATCGCCAACGACGGAGATGAAGGCCGTCGCGGCGCCCAGCGCCGTCAGGTTACGCACGACATTCCCGGCACCGCCAGGCAGCGCAACCTCCCGCTCGATCGCCAGGATCGGCACCGGTGCTTCCTTGCTGATCCGGGTCACCTCACCAAACGTGTACCGATCCAGCATCACATCGCCGATCACTAGCACATTGGTATGCGCCAGACGCCGAACCGCCGACGCGAGGTCCGGCTGTGGCTCATCCGGGCGAGGTGCCCCGCTCTGGGTGATCTGATTCATTCAACCTGCCGTAACAAGGCCGTCGCACTGGTGCAACCCATCTTCGCGTGCCCCCACGACCCGAAGCAAGCGAGAAAGACATTAGGGGCCGCTGCCCGTGCTGTCATCGCCCCCCGTGGGCTCCCGGTGGGGTTATTTGTTACGGCCAGCAAAGCGACGCCGCGAATACCTGGGGCCAACCTCGCCCTCCCATATCGTGAGACCGGTCTAAATCTGCAGAAAACCGAGCTCGTCCCCTTCCAGCACCAGACAGGTCAGGGCCCCGCCCAGCACCGCCCCGGTATCGATCGCGATGCGGTTGGGCTGGATGATCGGCTCCCGCTTCGGGGTATGCCCATGCACCACCACAACCCCGTGATCTATCCGGGACGACAGGAACGGCTCGCGGATCCACATCATGTCCTGCCGGGATTGCTGTTCGAGTGGCACCCCCGGCCGGATGCCGGCATGCACGAACAGATAAGGCCCGATCCTGTGGCTGATCTCCAGATCACGCAGGAAGATCAGGTGTTGCAGCGGGATACGGCCGGCCCACTCAGCCGGGGGCACGCTCGGGGGTATCCCCCAACTGAGCAGAGAGTCCGCTCCGCCGTTCATCAGCCAGTGGCTCGGCGCGTCCCGGTCAGTGCCGGCGACGGCAGACAACATCATGTGTTCGTGATTGCCCATTAGGTTAACGATCTCGTCAGCCGGAACGGGAGGCCGGTTGATCAGCCAGTCCACAACCTGCGCACTGTCCGTCCCCCGATCAACCAGGTCCCCAAGATGCACCAGTGTGGTGTGGCAGCCTGGGCGCGCCGCGATGTCCTCGGCGATCAGTTCGTGCAGCGCAACAAGGCGGTCGAGACAGCCATGGATATCGCCCACCGCGTAAACACGTTCTCCGGGTGGCAAAGTCGCGGGCGCGGGGCTCAGTTCAATCATGGTCGTACAAGTTAGAGCGGACCCCACCCGTCCTTCAATCCGGCGTCCAATCAATCCTTGTCCAATCCTTCCTCGCCCATTCTTTCCTTGGCCCCCATTCTTTCCTTGGCGTCTGACCGCAGGCACCTTATCCGGACAGCCATGAACGCAATCCAGGTCGAAAATCTCACGAAGCGCTATCGCGACGTGTTGGCGGTGGACGATATCAGCTTCATTGCACCGGCCGGAGCCACCGTCGGCCTGCTCGGCGGCAACGGCGCGGGGAAGACGACCACCATCGCCATGCTCCTCGGCCTGCTCGTTCCCACCTCCGGCCGCATCACCGTTCTCGGGCACGATATGGCGAGAGACCGGTTCACCGCCCTGGCGCGGATGAATTTTTCCTCACCCTACGTCGCGCTGCCGTCCCGGCTGACCGTGCGGCAGAACATGCGGGTCTATGGCCACCTCTATGATGTACCCCGCATGGACGAGCGAATCGCCGCTTTGGCGCGGGAACTGGACCTCGGCGAGATCCTCGACCGTCCGGCGGGCCAGTTATCCGCCGGCCAGAAAACCAGGGTCGCGCTGGCCAAGGCGCTGATCAACCGGCCGGAGGTGCTACTGCTGGATGAACCGACCGCCAGCCTCGACCCCGACACCGGCGACCTCGTCCGCACCTGGCTGGAGCAGTACCGGGCGGACAGCGGCTGCACGATCCTGCTGGCCAGCCACAACATGGCCGAAGTCGAACGGCTCTGTTCGCACGTGATCATGCTGAAAAGTGGCCAGGTCGTCGACCGCGGCAGCCCGAACGATCTGCTGGACCGCTACGGACGCCACGATCTGGAGGATGTCTTCCTGGACATCGCCCGCGACCGCAGACACGCTGCCGCCGCATGAACTCCCACAACCGTCTGGGCCCGTCCCGATCCTTTCGTCAGGGACCAGCCTGTCGCTGCCGCCTCGCCCGGCACGCTCCTTTGTTAGGGACTTGCACAAGCCGCCCCGTCGCATCAAAGCAACGCGCCACCGGCCAGTCTTGCGGCGATCCCAGATGAAACCGATGATCCGCCGGGTCTGGGGCCTGATGTACCGCCACCTCGCGCTGTATCGCCGCTCCTGGCCGCGCTTGCTGGAACTGGCGTACTGGCCGGTTCTGCAAATGTGCATCTGGGGCTTCACGGCCCGCTTCCTGGCCGCTCGCCTTGGCAATCCGGGCCTCTTGGCGGGTGCTACCCTGTTGGGCGGCGTTCTGCTGTGGGAGGTGACGCTGCGCAGCCAGATGGGCATGTCGATCTCCTTCCTGGAGGAGATCTGGTCGCGCAACCTCGGCCACATCTTCGTCAGCCCGCTGCGCCCGGTCGAACTGATCGCCGCCCTCATCGGCATGTCGGTCATCCGCATGCTGCTCGGTATCCTGCCGGCGATTCTCCTGGCGTGGGGACTGTACGCGTTCAACCTGTTCACCCTGGGACCGGTCCTGATCCTGTTCTTCGCCAACCTCATGATCATGGGCTGGGCGGTCGCCCTCGGCGTCGTGTCGCTGATCCTACGGCACGGCGCCGGCGCCGAACCGCTGGCCTGGGGCGTTTTGTTCGGCCTCGCACCATTTTCAGCCGTGTTCTACCCGGTCTCCGTGCTGCCATCGTTCCTGCGGCCGATCTCCTATGCGCTGCCCACGACCCATGTGTTCGAGGGCATGCGCGCCGCCTTGCTGCAAGGCGTGATCCGCTGGGACCACCTCGCCGCCGCGTTCGCCCTCAACTTTGTCTGGCTCGCCGGCGCCGCGTTGCTGTTCTCGCGGCAGTTCCATGCGGCGCGCGTGAGCGGCGCGCTGATCAGCATCGGCGAGTAATGGAAACGTCGTTCTGGCTGATCCGCCACGCTCTGGTGGACGAAAACGCCCGCGCCTTCCTGTATGGCGTGATGGACGTTGCGCTGTGCGAGACAACGCTGCTCGAACAGGCGCCGATGTATCGCTCGCTGGCGGCCCGGCTGCCGCGCCCGGCGGACTGGCTGGTGACGCCGCTGTCGCGCACCCGCCGCACCGCCGAAACGATTTTTGCGAATGGCTATCCCGTTACGGAACTGCACGTCGAACCCGGCCTAACCGAGCAATCCCTGGGCGAGTGGCAGGGCCTGCCGCATCACGAACTGCCGCCGAAACTGCTGCACGCCGCGCACGCCTTCTGGCCGCTGGCCGGCGAGGAGAAACCACCTGGCGGCGAAAGCATGGCCGAGGTCATCACACGCGTCGGTGCCACAATGGAACGCCTGGCCGAAAGCCATACCGGCCGAGATGTGGTAGCCGTCAGCCACGGCGGCGCGATCCGTGGCGCCATCGCCCACGCCCTGCGCATCGGTCCCGACAATGCGCTACACATGTCGATCCAGAATCTGTCTCTTACTCGGCTGCAACGGTCACCCGAGGGCTGGCGCGTCCAGTGTGTGAACGAGTTGCCGGGGTACTGACAAAGACCATAGATCCCGACACTTCGGCGGCCCTGTCCCGTCACGCCCGATGACGGTCGGCATCCTCGCCTTTTTCCGTGGATAATCGAAGGCCCCTCGTATCCCGTTCGTCGCCTCGAATCTATCGCGAAACCCTACCGCAACGCCGCCACATATGCCGCGACCGCCAAGGGCCACCCCTTCTCCAGCGCATCGGCCGTCAGTTCATGCCCGATCGACGCCTCCGCCAGGAACGGCACAGCCCCCATGAGGAACGGAATATTTTTCAGGTTCAGATCGTGCCCCGCATTGACCACCAGACCAGCCGCCCGAGCAGCAGCGGCGGTGGCCGTGATCCGCTCCAGAACATCATCAAACTGCCCATCGCGAAACGCCGCCGCGTATCCGCCCGTATAGATCTCGACCCCGTCCGCATCAGCCGACCGCACCCGCTCGATCACATCGGCGTCCGGATCGATGAACAGGATCACCCGGCACCCGAACGCCTTCATTGCGGCGATCGCCGGCGTCACCAGCGCGACCTGCGCCGGATCGAGTTTCCACCCCTCCTCCGACGTAAAAACACCCGGTGCATCCGGCACCAGAGTCACCTGCTCCGGCCGGATGTCACGGACAATCTCCATGAATCGCTCGTCCGGATAACCCTCGATATTGAACTCGATCGCCGGCCGGTGCGGCCGCATCAACTCCGCCACCAAGGGAACATCGGCGGCACGAATATGCCGCTCGTCCGGCCTCGGATGCACGGTCAGCCCCTTCGCCCCTGCCGCCAGCGCGAGTTCGCCGAATCGTCGCAGGTCGGGCACGCCGGTGCGGCGGGAGTTCCGCAGCAGGGCAATCTTGTTCAAATTCACGCTAAGTCTGGCCATACCACCGACCGTAGCGCGCGCCAGCCCACAACTCAACGCGGCGGCCTTTTCTTCACCTCAGCTTGAATGGACTTCGGTCGATCCCCACGAGAGATACCGGATGACAGTCCCTGCGCCGTCGAACGGAACTCGGCAATCGGGCCTGCATCTCGCTCGGGATCCGGTGCCCCATGTCCAGAAGACTCGTGTCCCAGGCAAACGTTCTGGTTTTCGGCGTCCTGATCGCATTCCTGGCGCTGACCACCTTCATGACGTGGGATCGTTTCGCCGCCGCCCGGTCCGCCCGTCAGTGGTCCGACCACACCTACACCGTCCTTGGCGTGATCAGTGAGGTCGAAATCGCCATTCGCGACGCCGAGACCAATCAGCGCGGTTACCTGCTGACCGGGAACAGCGACTATCTCGTCTCTTATAACGATGCCGTGAGCCGCACCTCTATCCTGATCGGTGATTTGCAGCGCCTGACCGCTGACAACCCTGCCCAGCAGACCCGCCTGCGCACGCTCGCGCCGGCCTGGCAGGAACGTGTCCAGCAGCTCGCGCAAACCATCCAGGTCCGCCGCGACATGGGCCTCGAGTCCGCCATCCAGCTCCGCCCAGCACAGGTCGGACACGAAACGATGGCGGGCATCGAGCAGACCTTGAAAGCCATGACGGCGGAAGAGCAAGCTCTGCTGACCGAACGGCTGGAAGCGGCGGACACCCGTGGCGAGTGGGTCATGCGGCTCGTCCTCATCGCCGCCGCCATCGCCATCCTCGCTCTGCTCTGGGCCGCTCGGCTGCTGAACCAGGCCTATTCCCGGTCCCACAGCGCGGAAACCGAGCAGCGGGTGTTGGCCGGCCGGCTGCGCACCTCGTTGGACAGTCTCAGCCAGGGCGTCGCGGTGTTCGGTCCCGCCCACAAGCTGCGCCACTGGAATGAGTGCTTCCAGGTCCTGCTCAACCTGCCGCCGGCGATGGTGCGCACCGAAACCCCCTATGCCGCGTTCGTCGAGCACCTCACCGCCGGCAGCGAGAGCCTCCTGGAAACCGAACAACAGATCGAGCACGGCCCGCGGAACGTCACCGAGCCGATCGTCTACGAACGCCTCCATCCGGACGGAAGGCTGCTCGAAATCCGCCGCACCCCCACGCCTGATGAGGGCTTCGTTCTGACCATCAGCGACATGACGAAGCGGGCGCAGTCCGAGGCAGTCCTGCGCGAGTCACAGAAAATGCAGGCGATCGGCCAGCTCACCGGCGGGATCGCGCACGATTTCAACAATCTGCTCACCGTCATTCTGGGCAATCTCGAACTCGCGCGTATCAAGGTTGATCCGCAGAGCCCGCTGGTCGCCAATATCGAGCGGTCCTTGTGGGCGGCACAGCGCGGCGGAACTCTGACCACCCAGCTTCTGGCATTCGCCCGCAAGCAGCCGCTGGCGCCGGCGCCGATCGACCTGTCGGCCAACCTGCCGGAGCTACTGCCGCTACTGCATCGCACACTGGGCGAGCATATCGATGTGCGCTTTGTCGACAGCGCCGGGCTGTGGCCGGCGATGGCCGATCCGGCACAACTGGAGAGCGCCGTCCTGAACCTGGCGCTCAACGCCCGCGACGCCATGCCCGGCGGCGGCCGGCTGACAATCGAGCTGGCGAACAAGGTGCTCGATGACGAATACGCCCGCGCCCATGTCGAGGTCGTGCCAGGCGATTACGTCATGGTCGCCGTGTCGGACACCGGTCACGGCATGACGCCCGACATCGTGGCCCGCGTGTTCGAACCGTTCTTCACTACCAAGACCGACGGACGGGGCACCGGCCTCGGACTCGCCATGGTGTTCGGCTTCGTCAAGCAGTCCGGCGGACACGTGAAGGTCTATTCGGAGCCCGGCGAGGGAACATCCGTTAAACTGTACCTCCCCCGTGCCATCGGAGGCACGGTTCCAAACGCGCAGCGCAGCGGCACGCCCACCGATCTGCCGCATGGGTCCGCGACGATCCTCGTGGTCGAGGATGAGGCCGGCGTGCGGGAGATCGCGGTGGCGATTCTGCGCAGTCTCGGCTATCGCGTGCTTGAAGCGCCCGACGGTGACGAGGGCCTGCTCGTGTTCGGCGCTCATGCGGCGGAAATCGACATGCTGCTGACCGACGTCGTATTGCCGGGCAAGGTCCGCGGCCGGGAGCTCGCGGAACGCATCACCGCGATCCGGCCCGGCGTGAAGGTGATGTTCATGTCCGGCTACACAGAAAACTCTATCGTGCATCACGGGCGCCTCGACGACGGCGTCCAACTGCTGGGAAAGCCGTTCAAGCGCGAGCAGCTAGCCCGCAAAGTTGCCGAGGTTCTGGGCGCCGCCCCGAAAACTGACGGCACCAACGTGGTGGATCTGCGCACGCGCAAGCGGGATTGACGGATCGACTCCAATCGCTTCGCCTGCGTCGTCCTCGATATGGACGGTACCGGCGAAACCTTCAAGACCAGCAATGAGCGTTACGCACTGGTCATGCGAGATGTTGTACTGAATATGGCGTAAACATTCCTTGGGGAGAACGGTAGCCTCCGCGATCGCGACATCGCCCGCCGCTACAACGTCAGCCCGCCGACGATTTCGGGGCTCGCACCACGTGGCTGGAGAATCCGAAATGGCCGCCGAAAAACTGCCAAGAGAGCTTTCGAGGCGTCTCCAAGGGATGTTGGGTGTATATTTGACAGCCGCCAAGCTGACGGCTCAAGAATTCACTGTTTCAACGATCCCCCAGATTTCTATGGAGTGCCGAGCAGCATAGTTGCGGAATGCGCAACAGAGAATCCGTTCGGAAGCGAATTCAATCGTCGGAAGCACGCCGAACCGTTTAAGGACAGCTAGCATCTTTTCAGCGATGGAGGTGATTTACCATGATCGGTTAGACGGTTTCGACATGACGGCCACCGCCCCTGCCCCTCTTTCCCTCTCGCCATTTCCTTGTTCAAATATCCCGGAGGGCGCGACAGACAGCGTCTCTCGCAATGACGCCGGCTCGCCGACGCGGAGGTGAAACGCCCGAATCGCCCTGAATTCAGTAACCCAACCGGCGGTTACTCGATCGCCGTCGAAGACTTCGCCTACTGCCGCAGCATAAACTTCTGGATCTTCCCCGTCGAAGTCTTCGGTATTTCCCGAAAGACGAACGTGTTCGGCACCTTGAACCGAGCCATGTTTTCCCGGCAGTAGTCGCGCAATGCATCACCCGTCACCGGTTTCAGTTCGATGAATGCACACGGCGTCTCGCCCCAGTTTTCATCCGGCTGAGCCACCACCGCCGCGGTCAGCACCGCCGGGTGCTGGTACAGCGTCTCTTCCACTTCGATCGAAGAGATATTCTCCCCGCCCGAGATGATAACGTCCTTCGACCGGTCCCGTATCTTCACATACCCGTCCGACCGAATCACCGCGAGGTCGCCGGTATGGAACCACCCCCCGGCAAACGCCTCCTGAGTCGCCGACGGGTTCTTCAAATAGCCCTTCATCGTGATATTGCCGCGGAACATGATCTCGCCCATGGTTTCACTATCCCATGGAACCGCCGTCATCGTCTCCGGATCGCGCCATGCACGAGCCCGAGAGTTTGTCGGAATAGACATTGGCCGCCCGCTCGATGAAGCTCAGCGGCGTCAACGGCGCGTAGTTCGCCTGATTTTTCGGCAGTTCGTCATACGGGCTTGTCATCGCGGCTCTCCCTCGCGCGCGGTCCACGCACGGCGACGATGACATTCAGTCATCACTTGCCAAGGTCACGATTTCGGCGGCGCTTGCAAGACGCCGCCGATATTTCGAGATCACATTGCCAAGTAGGGAAGATTGAAGCAGATCGATACGGCCCTGCCGCTCACGAGCTATGGAACAGGCTGGCCGAACTCCCGTCATAGTCGTGGCCGCCGGAAGGCGGCCCCATGGGGGGAGAGCGATTGTCGCTGAAGGCCACGCTCGACCGTTCGGTTTGGCTGAAATTCAATTGCTCGGGCGAAAACGCAATGTTGTCGCTGCCTGTGTTGAGAACGCTCGCCGCGAAGCGCGCAAGGTCGAACGTCCCCGACGTCGGCCCCGCCGGCCCCGAAGTCCCACTGCTCGGCGTCATCGCTTCCACCGTCCCTCCCGACGCGGAGGTTTCGTGCAGCGAGGCGCCGACAAAGCCCGTCCCGGAAAGCGACAATTGGAAGCTGTCAGTGATCTCCATGTGGACCGTGGCCTGATCGGCAGCGATATAGGCCGTCACGTCGATCGTCGCCGTGGCGGTATACGTGCCGCTGAGCGCGCCATTGGTCAGAGTTAACAACCCTTGGCTTGAAGCGTTCGAAGTCACGGTGCCGGACCCGCCGGCATTCGCAAAGGCGTTTAGGTTTACGACGTCGCCGAGGTCGATGGCGACGGAGACAGTGTCGGCCGGCACCGCCGTCTGGACCCCGATATTGACGCTGTTGTCGGCATAGCCATTGACGGCCAGCACCTGGGGTTCCATTCCGTAGCCGATGGCAAAGTTATACAGATCCTGCCAACCGCCCCGACCGTCATCATAACCAGATTTGCCAAGATTGTTGAAATCGGACGGATGCGAGGATGGGTTGAAATTAGTCGATATTGAACTACTCACGCTCATTGCTTCTTCCTTGATTGCACGCATGATTCCTATCGCGATGCAAACAAGACACGCCAAAATGATCGGTGGCGACAAAACTATGGTTGGACGGAACGGCTGTCGCCGAGAGGGGTGCTGATCTGGGCCGTCGTCCGCTTGCCTCGGTACGTCCCTGTACCTCGTTGGTGTCGCGCTGGCTGATGCCCCCTTGCTTCGGTTCCCATGACCCCAGGAGCCCCTCGAAGTCGGCGGCACAGACTGCTACGCTACGCCGTGTTAACGGGCGTCGGTTCTCGTGTGAGAGCTTTGCCCGTAGAATCAATATCTTGCACCATATTTCGTTACGAGACCGTCGACAGAATGGCTTCTCAAGCAGATAAACCGCGGCGTGAAGTCTATAACACACTGATGAGTCACAACTCTTCTCAGGCGTGCATCCAGCCCTTCGACCAATGCGGTAGCAGAACTGGCCTGAGTGAAAATTCCATATAGTGTACGTACGCTTACCTGCCCGGTCCACTATCCAATCACCAATCACCAACACCCCGCGTTCGTCCAACGGTTCCGCGGCGGCTGCGCGCCGCGAAAACTCTTAAATCGTTTACCCCCAACACAAGCGCGTTAGGCTCGCTTTAAAGCGCGGTTGGCCGCGTGACAACCGACGGAATCCAAATGCTCGATTTAGCTCTGACTATGTTATTGTTGTCCGGCCTGCTCATGCCAGTGTCGACGATAACGCCAATGGTATCGCGCCAACGGCGCCTGTTTCGGCCACGCCGCCCAGCGCTGAGGGGAAGCAACCGATAGTGATCAGATCCTGATAGACTCAATGAGCACACCGTAATAGGACTTATCGATCGGAGGTTACGGTGAAACAACTAGTCATTGTTTTCAGAGTTATCACGGTGCTGCTGGGCGCTCTGGTGGCGACAGACGGACCGGCGGATGCTCAGACCAGCAGCGGTCCTGGCCAATCGCAGTTTTCGCCCGCTGCGCGCCGTCCGGTCGAGCTGCAGGCGATAGAAAAGCTCAATGCCTGGACCGTCGGCCTTGCCGCCGGCCAACTGGAGGGTGCGCCGATCCGTTTTGGAACCGATATAGCCCGGGTCGTGGACGATGGCGACAATCTGCATGTCCTGCCAATAGTCACACGCGGTCCCACCGAAAATGTCGAAGCGCTACTCTACCTCAAGGGCGTGGACGTGGCGATTATCAACTCGGACGCCCTCGACGAGTTCAAAGCACTGATCCCGGACGTCCAGAAGCGGATCACCTATATCCTCAACCTGTTCCCATCCGAACTGCATATCTTTGTTCGTCCCGAAATCAACTCCTTAAGCGATCTCAAGGGCAAGAAAGTCAACTTCAACACGCCCGGCACCACGGCCGCTTATTCGGGTCCGTTGATTTTCGACCAACTGAAACTGGACGTGGACAAAACCTTCATTCCCCACCAGATCGCATTGGAACAAATGCGATCTGGACAGGGCGACATGGAAGCTGTCGTGTTCATCACATCGAAGCCTGTCGAAGCCTTCCTGCACGGAAAATGGGACCCTGGTTTCAAATTCCTGCCTGTCGAGCTCGAGGAATCCGAGTTTTACCTCCCGTCCAAACTGACCGCCGCCGACTATCCGCAATTCATCCCGCCGGGCCAGGAAATACAGACCATCGCCGTTCCGACAATCCTGGCGGCGTTCAACTGGCCCAGAGGATCGGATCGCTACAGGCGCGTTGCACGGTTGACGGATTACTTGTTCGATCGCCTGGACAAGCTGCAGCAGCCCGGATTCCACCCCAAGTGGAAAGATGTTAACCTCGCTGCCACCGTTCCGGGGCTTGCCCGCTTTCCGGCCGCGCAGGAGTGGCTCGATCGGGTCGCTGCCTCCAGAGTCGCTGCCGCGCCGGCTATCAGTGGAAGCACCGGCTCCGCTCCGCCGGCCGCCGTCCCAGATCCCAACACGCCGGAGCAGCAGCAGCGACTGTACCAGGAATTCCTGGAGTGGCGGCGACAGAATGGTAAGTAAGATAGGCGCGTCGCTTCCACCATTCAGATCAACTCGGAGGAGCACATATGCGATATCTATTCAAAGTCGCCGCGATCGGTGGAACAGGGCTCGCGATTCTGCTCGGTTCATTGAACTACAGCCAGTCCCAGACGCCTTCCACAAACGTCTCGACGCCCGTTCACCCGCATTCAACATGGATCAAGACCCACCGCGTCGTCATACAGGTGACCCAGAACGATCCGGCGGTCATGAACCTGGCGCTCAACAACGCGGAAAACCTGGTCAAATTTTATAAGGAAAAAGGCGAACCCATCGAGATCGAGTTTGTCGCCTATGGTGCGGGCCTGAATATGGTCCGCAACGACACCTCGCCGGTCAAGGCTCGGCTGGCAGCAATGAGCGGCATGAAGAGCGTAACCTTCACCGGATGCGGTAATACCCTGTCTACCCAGTCCAAGCAGGAGAATAAGCAGATCGAACTTGTTCCCGAGGCGCACATGGTCCCGGCTGGGATCGCCCGGATCGTGGAACTTGAGGAACAAGGCTGGACCTATGTAAGGCCATAAACAGCCTCGCACGAACGCCGACACACGTCGGCATGAAATCTGTCGACCTGGACTCTGAAAGACCAGGAACTGAACCTGGAGGCGATTGTGAAAGCAGCCATTACCATCCTTGCGCTTTTTGGATGTATGGCGCCCTGCGTCCTAGCCGCGCAGACCGCGGCCAGTTGCGCGGCCTGCATTGGGGCGGCTGACTGCAACGACAAGCATAACTCATGCATTACCGAATGCAGGGCGCAGTATTTCAGCATCGATCCCAAGCGAACCACATGCATCACGCAATGTGAGACCACTTCAGTCAAATGCGCTCAAGTCGCCGGCTCTGACTGTCGCGCCCAGAATTTGTGCCGATAGAACGACGCATCGCTCTCAGGACGCGCGACGGAATCTGAGCGTGCTGCGAACTCCTGTGGCGATGTCGCAGCCAAACACGTCCAGCCACCATGTGCACGCCTCGAGCGAGCCGTCGCACTGAGGAAATCCGGGTTCACCGATCGTCCAAAAATCGGCGATGGGTGGAACCCCGCCCACCGATAAAGCTGAGGCGCTGAATCCGCCGCTCTTCCGGTCAACCACCGCGGAAGCCGCCGACCGGTCATCGGACAGGGTATGTCACCGATTTTCTTCTTCGCTAAACGGAACGAGTTTGCTTCAAGCCATCGGATGCACCGCGTCCAAACCACTGCCAAAACCGAACCACGCCTTCTGATGAATGAGCTATGGGCTCGCCGAGATTGTTGCCAGAAGCTTTGCCGCCGCTCGCCACGAGCTCAATCCACCGACGCCTTACAGACATCACCTTATACTAATCCCCACCAGTCATTAATCTTACAATATAATTAACGCGCTTCTTACTAGCGTGTGGCATCATTTGCACCTAGTGATACCAAGTCGATAACATACTAAAAAGGCCTCCATGACACATACGTATGTAACGGATAAATTCGACGTCGGTGATCTGGCTCTTGATGTGGAGACCTACACCGCCGGCGGATTTGCCCTAGATAGTCTCGGTGCGGCTTCAACCTCGATCAGTCTCGCCGGCGCGTTCAACACCATTATTGGTGGGGATGGTAACCAAACAATATGTGGAGGTACAGGTGTCACCACGATTGCATCTGGCAACGGCAATGATGTGATCCGACTTAGCGGCGGGCTGAACACAATAGTCTTGGGTAATGGTCGCGATACCATCTACGCTGGCAATGGTAGTGGCACTGTGCAATTCAAGGGCGATACCGTCTCGGTTAGTTTTGCCGGCTTCGCGGTCTCAATGACCGGACTGTCACCCGCAATTTTCATTGGCAACAACATTGGTTTGTTCGATGGAGGCACCGGTAACATAGGCAATTTCAATGGTTTGTTCGATGGCGGTAGTCAGGACGGCTACGGCAACATCGGTAGTTTCAATGGAAACCTTGATGGAAATGGAAGTGTAGATGCCACCAGCGGTAACGACAATGGTAGTCAGAATGTTGGCTCGCTGAACGGCAATCTCAATGGAAATTTTAACACTACGCCGGGCAATGGGAACGCCAACGGCAACACTAACACGGGTTCGCTGAACGGCAACCAGAATGGCAACGGAACCGGAGTGCCAAATCCTTGGGCAGCGCCTTCCCTTTGCCCGACAACCTATTGCGGGACTATGAATACTATCGATGTTGGAAATGGCAACGACACAATATATGCCGGAAACGGATTGAACACCGTTTACATGGGTAGTGGATGTGATCATGTATTGTTTGCGGGTTCATACAACACAGTTGCTGGCGGCAATGGCAATGACGTGGTGATCGGCACAGGAGGAGGATACAACACGGTCTCGCTTGGCTGTGGGATCAACTTCATTGCCATCGGTGGGCAGAACAACACAATCGTTCTAAACGGTCATGGATTGGATCACATCGCGGAGTGGTCATGCACCGACGTCTTGGATATTAGTAAGGCATTAACAAGCACAGGTTGGGATGGTCGTCCGTCTGATGTATCGAATTTCGTTCGTGTGAAACAAGTTGGCTGCGACACTTGGTTATCGGTCGGATCATACAATGTTGCCGATCTCATGGGAATTCACACAACATTAAGTAACCTGCTTAGCCACATTCGATTGTAATATACTGTGAGGTCACGGAAGACTCTCATGGGTCCGTGATTTACACAATCCAGCCTGCAGAGCCGAAACGACAACGAAGACGACGCCCCCTCCCAGCTCGGCGGATCTGGCGCCGGCAGGAAGGCCATGTGCCCAGACGGCGAGGCAGAAACCATGACCATCTGTAAACTCGGCCATCCGCCAACTTGAGAACGTCATTTGTCGGACAGGAGGTATTGGCGCAACTCCGATGGGACGAAAATGCCACCTATCATCAGGATGCGAATCGCCATAATCAGTAGCTCGAGCCTCTCATTTGCCGGGAAATACCCATGCCACCCCATGCGTAACGCCTCCAACGCGGTGCTGGCGGGTAAATGACGTTCCAAAATAACGAGACGTGGCACGATTGGCCACGTCTCGTTAATGTATGACGCTTCCCTAATCATGTCTTGATCGTCTAAATTGCGAGATTTCCCGTTAAAAAGGATGACATCGGGGGAAGGTTGTTGCGTGGTCGTCTCATTCGAATGCGAGACCACGGAGACTGTCAGGGCTTCGTCGCTGTTTTGTAAAACAAGTGCCAGACATTCTTGCGTGATAAACATCTCGTCAATCAGCAGCACATGAATGCTTGCTTTGTGCCCGTCCATATAAGAATTGATCGACATTACCCACCATGTGCTGTAGGCAGCATCCCCCCGAGCAAGCCGCCATTCTGGGCGCCCAAATGCAGATAGTCCATGAACATTGGCGGGTGCGGGTGTGTTGCCATAAATGTGCTGAAAGTCCGGGTGGACGGCGTTGTGAGGGTCGTGGCAAGGCGTGGGTTGGGAGTTACCTGCGATGATCGCGTCGTGGTTCCGCTCGAATTTCCGTTACCAGTGTTACTATTGTTGGTGTTGTTTCCGTTCCCGTTGCCGAAATTGCCATTACCGTTGTTGTTTCCACTGCCATCGTCACCCGCTACTGTCATTGCCAATTGACTATCAGTTAGCTTGACAGCAGCGTTGACCGAAGACATTGAGTAGAGCACCGTTGCGGCAACAATAGTCGCCACATATGAGCGCATCGTCACTCTCCTGTGTGTGCGCGGTTACTTGGCACTGCTGACCACGACGTCCTTATGATTTGCCGTTATGGTTGCCGTTGTTGTTGCCGTTGAGCGATCCGATATTGCCGTTGCCGTTGTAGCCGCCGTTACCCGTGCCTGTATTCCCGTTGCCGTTATTGTTGCCATTGAGTGCGCCGACATTGCCGTTGCCGTCTACGACGCCGCCGTTATTGTTGCCATTGAGTGCGCCGACATTGCCGTTGCCGCTGGTGGAACTGGTGTTGCCATTGCCGTTAAACGCACCGATATTCCCGGTGCCACCATTGGCAAATCCGGCGTTACCGGACGAATTTAGAGTGTTGCCATTGGCGTTGCCGTTACCGCTGCCCGTGTTGACGTTGCCGTTGGCATTGCCATTAACAGACCCGGTATTGCCGTTGCCGTTGCCGTTGCCGTTGCCTGACCCTGTGTTGAGGTTGCCGTTCACGTTGCCGTTCAGCGATCCGCCGTTTCCGTTTCCGTTCCCATTGCCGTTGCCGCCGCCGACATTGCCGTTGCCGTTGGCGTTGCCATTACCGTTGCTGGTGGCTGTGCCAGCAGTGAAATCGGCAAGTTGCATATCATTCAGCACGACCGGCGCTGCCGAGGCAGCTACAGTGCCAAGACATAACATGGACGCGGCTGCGAGCAGTGTTTTCCGCATTAGTTGGTTTTCCCCAATTCCTGTGGTTATCGATGCCCTTCGCAGGGCGGCGGCGGCGGTGCAAAGTCAATTGGACCGCCCGGATTGACGCTTCCCGGTGGCGGTGGTCCGCCCGGATTGAAGCCGCCGCCCGGTAATGTTGGTGGTGGCGTTGGTGTTGGCAAGTAACCGGCGACAGATTTAGCGAGTTGACAATCGTTCATGACAGTTGGAGCAGCCAGAGGAGTTGCTATGCAGCACCAACGAGCAGCGTTCTGCACATTGCTTTTACTCCTATTGTGCGAAAGACTGTCGCCCCTAAAACGGGGCGACACTCTTTCTAGGGTCTTCAGTAGGCGTGGTACACGATAAGGCCCAAGTTGCCGTTGCCGTTGCCGTTGCCGTTGGCGTAGCCGAAGTTGAAGTTGCCGTTCAGGTTGCCGTTGCCGGACCCGAAGTTCAGGTTGCCGTTGAGGTTGCCGTTGTACGAACCGATATTGCCGTTGCCGTTGCCGTTGCCGTTGAGCGAGCCGATATTGCCGTTGCCGTTGCCATTGCCATTGCCATTGGAGGTAATGACGTAGCCACCGGTCTGCGAACCAAGCTGGTCGTCAGTCAGGGCAACGGGCGCGGCGAACGCAGCCGAGGACAGAAGCAGCACACCACTTGCCAAAAGAGCGAGCTTTTTCACGTTTTTTCTCCACATGCACATGTTACAAAGACGGCGCCACACCCACACATAGTTTCGTCCGATGAAGCGGCGTGACATGGATGGATTTATCGAATATTTAGATATGCGGTGAGTCACCAATAAGAGTTAGAGTGGATCGACCAGCCTGAAAATTGTGTGTCAATACCTCCTTTGTGTAAGTAGTCTGCTCAACCGCCAGCGAGGATATTCGCCGCGGTTGACCCACGAGTTGGAGTCCGGCACATGAAGAAATCCAAATTACTCCCAACCGTTCTCTCCATGTTGGTGATGAACGGCTGCGGCGGATCAATGCCGGTTGAACCAAGGCGGCCTGTTGTCAGTTTATTGGAACTGCGACGCGACCACATGATTAAACAATCATGGGATATTAGCTGTGGGTCAGCCGCTTTGGCGACTGTACTGACGTATGATCATAACTACCCTGTGACCGAACGTGAAGTGGCCGCAGATCTGTTGAAACATACACCGGTCGAAAAAGTTCGGAACCAATTGGGCTTCTCGTTGCTTGATCTCAAGAATTTTGCCCAAAGCCGTGGCTTTGTAGCAGGCGGGGTGGGAAACGTCTCGCTATCGGATATACTCAAAATTGGCCCGTCAATTGTGCCTGTGGTCATCCGTGGCTTTAACCACTTTGTGGTGTTCCGTGGCATTCAGGGCGACCGCGTATTGCTGGCCGATCCGGCTTGGGGCAATCGCACCATGCTGCTGACCCAGTTCCTCGATATCTGGAAAAGCCGCATCGCGTTCAGCGTCGGGCGGCGCCCTACTGAGATCAATGGCATGCCCGTCGCAGTCACCTTCCATCCTTTGAGTCCGCATTCACGAGACTTTGTGGCATCAAGCACGTTGTACCAACGGCGTGATATCGAGCGCGAAGCGTTGCAGCCGGTGCCAGAAATCAATGTGGCGGCAACACAAACCCCGTTGAATAATGTGGTCGCAGCCGGCACACGAAGCCTAAAAGATTCTATTTCAAACTTCCCAGACACAGAAAGGTGAACAACGACGGTAGCAAAGCGATACACCACGGTAGCGAAGCACGGTTGCTTTCTGCTCTGATATTGGTCATGAAGATTAAATGAAACGTTCCCATGCTACTTCCGTCCGATTGGTGACTGCTGTTGCACTCTCGCTCGTCTCATACTCTTCGTTGGCGCAATCGCCGCAAGAGCTACAGAATGAAATTCGTAGGCGCGATGCGCTCATAAACGCATTGATCAAGCGGGTGGAATCCTTGGAAAAGGAGATGCATGTACAGTCGGTCAAACATCCTGCCGAGGCGGCGGCGCCTTTAGCCGGACCGCCGCCCGCAGCCGCCCCATCACCATCGGTTGTTCCCGCAACGGCGACTCCACGAGTATCGCCGCCACCTTCCGATGAAGAGGTGGAAGCGAACGTGGCGCGAGCCTTGGAGAACACGCTGGTCGATCAGGGCGGATTGCTGTTGAGTCCATGGTCGGTTCAGATCGTGCCTGATTTTAACTTTACCCATCAAAGCCTTGATCAACTTAGCTTCGTCGCGCCCAATCTTCTTCCGGCCGGGGTGGGCAATCCGGTTACCCAAAGATTTACCCGCAATCTATTCGAGTGGGGTCTTGGACTACGATTGGGACTACCATGGGATTCGCAGGTCAGTATTCGTCTGCCGGTTGATCTAGACTATGGCTCGGCTACTTTTGCCGGCGTCAGTAATGTCAGTCAAAACCGTGGCGGGATCGGTGATTTTTCCATCAACCTTCAGAAGCAGATTTTTCACGAAAAAGGCTTGATTCCTGATGTTCTGCTGAATGTTGGTTATAAAGCTGATACCGGAAGCACGTCCCTTGCCACACGGCAAGTCTCAACGTTTCCGTTTTCAACCGGAACCGGCAGTGGGTTCAATTCGATTTTTGGCGGGGTCACCCTTCTGAAACGGCAAGACCCATTGGTATTCTTGGGTGCCTTCTCTTACTCGCATAACTTCGCCAGTACCATAGACGGCGCCAGCCAGACCATCGGTGATTCATATGGCACGCGCCTGTTAGCAATCCTTGCCTCCAGCCCCGACACGTCGCTGCGAATTGGCTGGGATACCGTCTTTGAACAGGATAGCACGGTGAATGGACGAACCGTGCCCGGTTCAAACCAACAGATTTCCTTCATGGAGTTTGGCGTCGGTAGCGTGCTCAGTGCGCGGTGGTTCCTGGATGCGCAGGTTAACATCGGGTTGACCCGCGACACACCCGATTACACCTTCGAGATCTCGTTCCCCTATCGCTTCTAATCACCCGAATGCAAGACCGCCAACTGCGTGCGGTTCGTCATATGCAATTTTTTCATCATGTTTTTTACATGAACTTTTACCGTCTGCTCCGAGATCGACAATTTGAAGGCGATGATTTTATTGGGTTTCCCTTCGCGCAATAAGCCAAGAACTTGCCGCTCTCTGAACGTTAAATCATTCCGAATCATAATGGACTTCACCAGGTCAACAGGCTGACGAGGCTGATGGTGACTAAGCACGGAATTTGGCACGAACGTCCCGCCGATTGCAATGAGCCGCAGTGCAGCAACCATAATATCCGCGCCATACGACATTGGGATGTAGCCACGCAAATTGAATCGACAAAATGATTCCCGAATGATTTCAGCACTTTCCATAGCGGACATGATTACAAGCGGAATCGAACCATATGCACCTTGGATCGTGTCAACTTTCGTAATGACATCGGGGTCGTCTGGGTTTTGTAAGTGAAGCAAAATAAAATCTAGCTTGTCTACCGATTCTGATAGTCCATCATGATTTCTTATAACGAATTCTCGGGCCTTAATCGCGAGCATTTGCCTGATGCACTCGCGTGTCAGTGGACAAGGGTCAAGTAAAACCACCGTATAAAGCGGCTGCGCGATAATTCTAGAGGATTTCGCAGCCCTCACTGGGCTGAGCATGCCGTTTCCCGCCATTTTGCCTCACGTTGACTTTTGTCAAAGGAATTGTGTGCCAAATCGTAGTCGGCCTGGGTGAATCCCGTCCACCCGCCTATGACCGGTCTAGTGCGGTGTCGATTCACAAAGGTCATTGAGCTTAAGGACGCATAGCGCGGATGATCCCCTTTTTGCTGAAGTCGGTTGTCGGAACCGCAACAAATTTCGCGCCGACGATCGACCGTATGCATCTTTTACTTAGGCCAGTCAAACTACATTTGGAACGCCGCAAGCACATGCCGGTGAAGTATTCGAATATTCGAATGTAGTCGAATAATCGAACCAGACAGCGTTGCCGGCCCTGCCCGTCACGTCAACTTACCGCCGATTTAAGTCGCTTTTCACTGGTGCGCGAAACCGAAGAGGCGTATGAAAAACCTCTGTATCAAAACGGGAGGTTGGGCCGGAATTACCTTCGACAACCAGGCGGGTCGTACGCGAGAGGCGTATCGAGTGAATGAGGGAGTTGATGGCGATCGACGGGGTTGGCTCAGAGCAGGGGATACCACCAGAGCTTTCGCTCGCGGAAGCCTATCGCATACTGGATGACAGGCGTAGTGACATCGACCGCCGTATCGCCAGCCTCGCACCCGACGACCCCGCTCGGGATATCCTGTGGCAGGAGTTGGAAACGGTCCTGCTGAAACTCCGGGAACTAGTGAACGGGCTGGCGAAGTCGCAGGCGACCCACTGGCCAGAGTTGCGCGCCAAGGCAAACGTCCTTGCGACCCTGTTGCGGGCCGGCAACCCCGGCGGCGGTCCGCTCATCCCGGAGGATGAAAGATCAGCGCTGGCTCTATCGCTCACCGAGGATGTCGCCCGCCTGACAATCGGGTAGCGCGGAGGCAGGCAGCCGGATGATGGCGCCGCCGGCGTTCGACAGGAAGTCGCACAGCGACTCGATCGTCTCATCGTTCACCGCGTAGATGATCTGCCGGCTGGAGCGTCGCTGAACCAGAACCCCGCCTTGCACCATCTGCTGGAGGTGAAACGACAACGAAGACGGCGGCACGGCCAGTTCGGCGGATATGACGCCGGCTGCAAGACCGACCCGGCCATAGGGCACCAACATTCGCCAGACGGCGAGGCGCAAGCCATGGCCAAGCGCAGCCAACGCCGCAACAGCGATATCTGGCTCCATATCATCACCCATCGAATTCAGGTAGAAACCACTGATGGCAGGCCGCAGCGCAAGCCCCGGCTCGAACAAGATTTTGTTGCGCTATCAGCATCTCCCCTCCTAGTCAGTGCCTTAACCGGGCCTTTTTGAGATGAACACGTCTATTGGCCCGGACCCGCCAGGGTTAAGCTGCTCTTGGTGCAGTGCATTGTATCAGCAGTGGAAGCTTACTGGACGTTAACTTTTAGATAGCCTGTACGGGGCTCGCAGACTATAGCCTTCCTTCGCTTCCGCGGGCGGCGGGGATCAGATCGCCGTGAGCGCTTGTCGCCCGATACCACGCGGCGGTCGCGCCAAACATCTGGGGCAGCGGGGTTGCAGGCTCGCACGGCAAAGCGGGCCGATCGGCGTCAAGATTGAGCCGCTCCCCTCTCTCCCGAGCCAACGGCAACCTCCCCAGCCACGCCGCGAAGACGTCCACCAGCAGCTTTGCAACATCTTTGGCGCAACAAAGCTGCTGCCACGGCGTGCCGCGGCCGCGTTGGCATTGTCGATGCGTTCAGCCGGCCGATGACCACCCGCGCCACGCCGGTCATCGGCTGCCCCGGCACGGCGCGAAGCAACCCCGCACCAACAAACGCGGTAGCGGGCCGAAGAACATGATCCGGAAAAGGACATGCCAATTCTCGTTCCTCCCGCTGCAGCTGCAAATCAGGCCTTCTAACTCAATTGGCTTTAGTTCGCTCTTCATGCCCGGCGTCATTGATTACTTGTCCTCTCCACTAACCAGCCTTCACCGGGGGCGCCACCGGCCGCCGAGGCGCCAGCGCCGCAGCCGGGATCGAGCTCAGATCAACCGCCGGCGTCAGCACCACCGCCCGCTTCGGCGCCGCATTCGCCAGCTCATTCCAACGGCCGACACTCTTGCGCAGCCGCCCGCGCCAGGCGGCGATGCCGCCATTGGCGCGCAGCTCGAACGCCAACTCCCGCGCATCCAGCGCCGAACAGCGTGATCCGAAGCCATCTGCAACAGCGCCGAGCGTTGCAGCGCCGTAAACCCGCCGCCGCCAAACGACTCCACCACACCCGCCCCAACCTTCGGCGAAGCCAGGTCCAAGTCGGTCGGTGCCACCACCACTGACGACCCGGGCAGTACGCGCAACGTCTCGGTACTGCCCTGACGGGCCTTCAGCATCGCCACCCGCAGGGCACCGCACTCCGCCAGACCTTTGCGCAGCCGGTAACCGATCGTCGCAGCACCTGAGCAGAACGTCAGGATACGCCCACTCTCGGCGATCGAACGGCGATACGCCGCGGCGGCAGCCTCGGTCTGCTGGGGGAACCTGCCATAGGCTCGCATCGTGGTCTCGATCCGCAGCGCGATCAGGTGGCCATAGGCCGGCGTGTGGGTGTTGTTGCCGGCTTTCAGGAACGTGGTGGCGGAGATGCAGCGCCCCATCCCCCGCAGGTCCTCCGCCCCCCGCGGCACCAAGCCGGCATACGGCATGCGCTCGCCGCCGCGCCGCGCCGGAACCATCAGCGTGTCCTGCCAGCCAGGGTCGGCATGGCGGTCGTACCACGCCGCGTAAGCCTCGGTCATGCCGCGTGTAGCGGGATGCGTCGCCAGATCCTCGATCAGGCCCTCACCCATGAGCCAGACCCGTCGTCCGTCCCGCAATGCCTCTCGATACGCGGCGCCGCTCCGCATGGCCGAGTCCTTCCTCCCGTTTTGCCGATCATAGCAGCGGTCAGTGGCCATTCCGCAACAGCGTTGAACGCGCAACAGATTCTGCGCCGGCTTTAGCAAATTGTTAACCGGGAGGGGCGGATATCGCGCGGATGACAACTTTCCGCAGTCCGGTTTCAGCCCGGACCGTCAGCCGCCGACTTCGCCGCGTCCCGCCGACGCCGGCGTCCTGCCAGTTCCTATGCAGCCGCACGCAGCGCCTCCCGCGGCTTGCCCGGTGGCTGACCGCGGCGCTTCTGGCGGCGGCCCCGCTGCAGGCGCAGGCAGGATCGTTGCCCGACACCGTCAGCCCGCCGAAGGCAATTAACCTCGGCAGCACCAGCTTCTTCGACGGCTTCGGCCGAACGACAGAAGGCTGGACCTGGCTGCAATACGGCCGCTACGAGGACCTCACCCGCATCACTGACTCCCAGGGCAATAACAGTCCGCTGTTCAAGGGCACCGATATCCAGGCGTTCGTGACCCAGACCCAGCTCTCCTACACCAGCAACTGGCATCCCTTCGGCGGCGACGGAGTCGGCGTGTCGGCCCTGCTTCCGGTCGCCGATTTCAGCTCGCACTTCGACCAGAACAGCCCGGTCAAGCTCACCAACAACGGCTTCGGTGTCGGCGACCTCAATATCGGGCCATTCTACCAATCGAAATACTATATGGATGAGGGACGGCCGGTCTTTGCCTGGCGCACCCAGTTGAGCATCATCGCGCCAACCGGCAGCGTCAACGAACGTTACAACATCAACCAAGGCTCCGGTTTCTGGGCGATCAACCCGTTTGTGGCCGTCACCTGGGTCCCGTTGCCGCGAATCGAGTTCAGCACCCGCATCAACTACCAATATAACCTCCAGACAACGACAATCCAGAGCCCGCCGCCGATCCCCGGACTGGTTTACCTCAACGGTCAGGCGGGTCAGATCGTCTACGGCAACTTCGCTATGTCCTACGCTGTATTGCAGAATGCCTACATCGGCGTGAACGGCTACGCCCTCGGCCAGTTGACGCCGGATCGGACCAACGGCCAGACCGTGTCCCATTCGCGCGAGACCAAGGTATCTGTCGGACCCGGTGGCCGCTACGTCTTGAACGAATCGAATGCGCTGAACCTTAACCTGTATCTGCCGGTCGTCTTAAGGAATGCGACCAGCGGGACCCAGCTCAACCTCCAGTTCATTCATCGCTTCTGAAACCTGGCGAATGCGACGGGGGCCGGCCGGTGGAATGGTCGCCCTAGTCTCCCTCCGCCCGCGGGGGCAGCAGCGTCCTACCGCACCCGGGAAACCGGAAACGCCGGCGCGGCCCGGTCCGCATCCCCCGGCCGGAACGCCTGAAGTTCTCTGGAAATCCGCTCACACGCCCCCACCGCCAGCCGCCCCAGGAAAGCCGCATCGTCAGGCATCACGTTCTCCTTCAACCGCACCAGACAAAGACTCGCGGCCACCGCCCCGGGCGCATGGAAAATCGGCGCCGAAACGCCGACCAGCGCCTTGTCGATATCACTCGCCACCAGATACCCGGTGCGGCGGATGGCCCGCATCGCGTCCCGGAACTCCGCCCAGTTCTGACCCAGCCTCGCCGCCGCGATGGCCGCTTGGTGGTTCAACGCAAGATTGCGCAACTGGTACGGCGGCAGATGCGCCAGAATGACCCGCGACGGAGACCCCTGGAACAATGGAAACGGCCGGCCCCGTTCCATGCTCATGGTGATGCTGGGATCGGTCTTGTCCTCCAGCACGCTCAGCACCCGCAGCCCGTAGAACGCACACAGCAACTGGCCGCCCTTCACCACCTCCCGAAGCTCCGCCATCACCGGCGGCACGATCTGCAACAGCGGATCTGCCAGCCTGATACTCCGGTCGAACTCGATGAACCGAGGCCCCAGCACATACCCGGCCCGCGACACCGCCACCAGAAATCCCGCATCGCACAACGCTCGGATGTAACGATAGATCGTTGCACGACCCAACAGAAGCCGATCGACAAGCATATCGACCGTCCACACCGGCGCGTCCGGCGTGAACAGGTCCAGGATGCCAAGCACGCGGGTGATGCTCGTGTCACTCTGCGCCACGCGGCCTGAATCGGGAGCGCTGATCTCATCCATTGCCTTGACCTTGCCAGACATACCATGCCGAACGGGGCGCGAGCCGCTCTCCTATCCCATTCCCTGAATATAGGAAACCATCCGAATTCTCGCAAGGCGCGATTTTTAGCGAAAGCCCTTGACCCAACGAAATTCTCATAATATGATCTTTCTTGATATTTCGGGCGATGTGCATACGCGCGCCATGAGGGAGTGAACAACGATGGCTGCCCCACAAACAACGCCAGGACAAACGACTCCGGGCGAGTACGACGCAATCATCATCGGCGCCGGCATGTCCGGCATGTATCAACTCTACCGCCTGCGTGAACTCGGGTTGCGCGTGAAGGTGCTGGAGGCCGGCACTGGCGTCGGCGGCACATGGTACTGGAACCGCTACCCGGGCGCGCGCTTCGATTCGGAAAGTTACTCCTACGCGTTCTCGTTCTCACAAGAACTGCTGGACGAATGGGACTGGTCCGAGCATTTCTCCGGCCAGCCGGAGACCCTGCGTTACCTCAACCACGTCGCCGACAAGTTCGACCTCCGCCGTGACATCCAGTTTCGCAGCCGCGTCGCGTCCGCCCATTACGAGGACAACACGGGAACCTGGGACTTAACCCTCGAAGATGGCAGCCAGTTCCGCTCCCGCTTCCTGATCACCGCCATCGGCCCACTGTCGGCACCGACGATGCCGGCCATACCCGGCGTTGAAACGTTCACTGGCACCTCCTTCCACACCGCTCGATGGCCGCATGAACCGGTCAGCTTCGCGGGCAAGCGCGTCGCGGTCATCGGCACCGGTGCAACCGGCGTGCAGACCATCCAGACCATCGCCAGAGTAGTCGGCCACCTGACCGTGTTTCAGCGCACCCCCAACTGGTGCGCCCCGCTGCACAACAGCAAGATCACCGCCGCCGAAATGGCGAGGCTCAAGGCCGGCTATCCGGAGATGTTCCAGCGCTGCCAGGAGACCTTCTCCTGCTTCATCCACACGCCGGACCCGCGCGGCACATTCGAAGTCTCGGATCAGGAGCGTGAGGCGTTCTGGGAGAAGCTCTACGGCAGTCCCGGCTTTGGCATCTGGCAGGGCAATTTCCGCGACATTCTGACCGACCGCGAAGCCAACGCGATGCTCAGCGACTTCGTGGCCGGAAAGATCCGCCAGCGGGTGAAGGACCAGGCCGTCGCCGGCAAGCTGATCCCGAAAAACCACGGCTTCGGCACTAGGCGCGTGCCGCTGGAGACCAAGTACTATGAAGTCTACAACCAGGACAACGTGGAACTCGTGGACCTCCTGGAAACACCGATCGAGCGGATCACGCCGAAGGGCATCAGGACCAGCAACGCCGAATACAAATTCGACATGATCATCTATGCGACCGGGTTCGACGCCGTCACCGGCAGTTTCGACCGGATCGACATCCGAGGCGTCGATGGACTGTCGCTGAAGGACCGCTGGAAGCGCGGACCGGAAACCTATCTCGGCGTCATGGTCGACGGCTTTCCCAACATGATGATGCTGATGGGACCCCATACCGCGCTGGGCAACATCCCGCGCAGCATCGAATACAACGTCGACTGGGTGACCGATCTGGTGCGCTATGCGCAGGACCATGACCTGGCCCGCCTGGAGGCCACGGAAGCGGGCGTCACGACCTGGACCGACCACGTCAAGTCGCTGGGCGTCGGCTTGCTGTCCAACGAGGTCGATTCATGGATGACCGGCGTCAACCGCAACGTTGAGGGCAAACAGACCCGTATCATCAATCGTTACAGTGGCAGCGCCCCAGCCTATCGCGCGACGTGCGACGAGGTGGCGGCGAACGGCTACAAGGAGTTGGCCCTGAGCTAGAACCGTCCCCCAACGCCGCGGCCCCGTGCAGTCCCCATGGCCCGTCCCGGACACCTGCCGCTTTTCTCACCGGGAGCCAACACTAAACTTTCGGTGTGAGTTTGAAATAGAATGCCCTCTTGCCTATCGCCATGTCATGAAGCCGATACCCACAGGAACGCTATCATCGCCGGACAGATTCGCTCAAAACCAATTGCATTGACGGGCGTCGCCGTTCCGTTCCGGCAATGCTCAGTTCAGCTCGCCAAAAATCAAGTCCCGAATCTGTATTCGTGGGACCCTTCGTGATCTTTGTGTCTTTGTGGTAAAAATCCTTCAATAGAAGCCGCACAAACCAACAGTCACGATGATGCAAAGCTGCGTCCATGCCACCCCATCGGTCGCGCCTTCAGCCAAACCGCCGCCGCCGGCCACGTCCCGCACGATCACCACCTTAGAGCCACGACGTCCGCCGCGTTTGCCTTTGATTAACCAATTGCCGTCATCCTGCTGTAGATCCCCGAGTGTTCGGTCCATCGGCAGGAGCGACCAACCACAATGAAACGCCTACACAACCTTCGAGCACGGTCCAAATTCTTTATAGCATACGGGCTGTTCGTCCTTCCCGTTGTGTTCCTGTTCTACGTCGTAATCGACAAAACTCTGGCCGACATCGGCTTCGCCCAGAAGGAACGCGTGGGAACAAACTACGTGGTGGTCCTGCGCAAGGTGCAGGATGCCGTACTGAACAACGACACCAGCCTGCCAAGTCCTCAACTCGCCGCCCAGGTCCTCGCGGCCGAACAGGAATTTGGCCAGGACACGGGGACCGCCGACCTGGCGAATGCCGTCGCCGCAGCCCTCAAGGCGCCGGCCGACCCCACGCGCCAGCAGGCACGCTCGGCGCTGCATGATCTGATCGGAAAAGTCACCGACGGCTCCAATCTGACGCTCGATCCGGACCTCGATTCGTTTTACGTGATGGACGCCACCACCGGAAAAATCGTCGACGCGCTCGATCGGTTCTACGGCATCGCCGCGATAACCGCCGGCTACGCCGGAAAGCCCGTTCTCACCGCGGCCGAACAGGCGGATTTCCTCGTCCAGGACGGCAGCCTCGTGCCTGTGCTCGACGGTCTGGACGCATCCCTGACTACGGCCTTCGCAGCCACCGACCGGGTTCGTCTGGCCCTGACGGAGCCGTTGAAGACGGCCCAGGGGGCAACCAAACAGGCTATCGCAACACTGCGAACCGTGGCGCTCGACAACCGGTCCGACGCGGCCCGCGCGCCAGCAGTTATCGCGCCGGCGCTCACCGCCCTGTCTTCGTTGGGCGCGCAAAGCGCCACTGAACTCGACCGTCTGCTGACCCTCCGCATCACCGGCTTTCGCAACACGCTTCTCGTCGACCTGGCGATCGCGACGGCCTTGTTCGCCGCCGGTATCGGCTTCGTCCTGGTAGCCATTCAGTCCGGCGTGGTCAGACCGCTCGGCCGTATC
>JBEKLE010000080.1:0-18055 GCA_050010355.1 Rhodopila sp.
GGCCGGCGCCGCGTTGAGGAAGGCGGCAGCCTCGGTCGCGGTCATGACCAATGCGCCTGTCGCATGGTCCCGGGTCGCCTGCGGGCAACCCTTGCGCCGGACACTCACAAGCTGAGCGTCGCAGGAAACTGGACGATCGCCATGACGGGGGTCTAGCACGATCGCCACCACAAGGGGATCTACAGGCCGTGTCAGAAAATCGTATTTGTAAATGAATTTCCCTCTGTAATCGCTGGAGTTTCCTGTCGGCGGGGCAAGAGCGCATTCGTTTTTCGAACTCTCAGGGCACGGCCCGAACTGCCCCGAAGCTGTCCGTGGCGGTCTTATGTGTCGATCACGTGAAACTTGATTTGCCCAATTGATCACGGCGCGGTGTGCTGTCTTTCAAGAAGTGGTGCGCTGGGGAACCTTGCTGGGTTGGGCGCTAATTTTGTGTGCGAAAATTTACCGGCCGGGATCGGCATTTCCCGCTTTTGTCGAGACCATTCATTTTGGAGAACGTGATGGATAAAGCTGGATCGGATGACAGCGCTTCCCAGCTTTCCGCTGAATATGCCATTTACGGCCAGCCGGGCGATTTTACTGCCAATTTCAGATCGCCTTACAATTCGATCCATCAGATCAGTGGCTTCAAGACCGAAGATGACGCACGCGCCTGGATTGCCGAGACCAAGCTGCTGGTCAGCATGTATACCTGAAGCGGCAGTGGCGCTCGGCGTAACTGCTGCGGGTGGTGCTGGGATAACCGGTCACTCAGGTGTTCTACGTTGCGATTGGCCGGCACCAAAGAGGAACTACACTACAGAAAGTCGGAACTACGACAAGGAATGCGCGTGCCGCGTGGTTTCGGTCCAGGCTCACGATCGATGCCGGCGCCGGCAAGTCGTGGGAGGCCGGGGCTGGCCCGTGGAGCGCGTTGCTGTGCGCGATCTCAGCCGACTCGCTCGATTTTGGCCGCCGCGTCAGACTGGCCGCCGCGTCAGACTGGCCGCCGCGTCAGACTGGCCGCCGCGTCAGACTGGCCGCCGCGTCAGACTGGCCGCCGCGTCAGACTGGCCGCCGCGTCAGACTGGCCGGGACATCAAGTGACAGCCAGGGGCACGCCTTAGCGACGCGCCCTGGATGCTGTCAGACCACGCCGAAGTTGATCAGATTGCGCACCGGAGCGCCGGATTTCAGCATGGCGAAACCCTCGTTGATCTCGTCGAGTTTGATCTGGCCGGAGATCAGGTGATCCAGCTTCAGCCGACCCTGACGCCAGAGTTCCAGTAGCCGCGGCATGTCGACACGGAAGTGGTTGCTGCCCATGCTGCTGCCCTGGATCTTGCGCTCGCGCAGGAAATCGGCGCCGTGCAACTCGATTTTGGTGCCGAACGGGATCATGCCGATGATGGTGGCGACGCCGCCGGGACGGAGCATGGCAAAGGATTGTTCGGCGGTGATTTTCAGGCCGATCGCCTCGAACGAATAGGGCACGCCCTTGCCGTCGGTCAGGTCTTTCACCGCGGCCACAGGATCGAGATTGGAGGCGTTGATGGTGTGGGTGGCGCCCATTTGGACGGCTTTTTCCAGCTTGGACGGGTTGGTGTCGATGGCGATGATGCGTTCGGCGCCGGCGATGGCGGCTCCGTTGACGGCGGAGAGGCCGATGCCGCCGCACCCGAGCACGGCAACGGTGCTGCCGGGCTCGACCTTGGCCGTGTTGAAGACGGCGCCGACGCCGGTCATGACGCCGCAGCCGACAAGTGCGGCGCGGTCGAGCGGGATGTTCTGGTTGATTTTGACGATGGCGTGCTCGTGGACCAGCATTTGTTCGGCGAACGCGGACAGGTTGAATGCTTGGTTGAGAACCTCGCCTTTCCACTTCAGCCGGCGGGCGGCGCCGGGGAGCAGTTTGACTTCGGGATTGTCGCAAAGGACGGTGTGGCCGGTGGTGCACTGCTCGCACTCGCCGCAGAACACGGACAGGCAGGTGATGACGTGGTCGCCGGGTTTTACGTAGGTGACGTCTTCGCCGACGGCTTCGACCACGGCGGCGCCTTCATGACCGAGCACGGCTGGGGTGGGGTAGGGGTAGAGGCCTTCCATGAAGTGGAGGTCGGAGTGGCACAGGCCGGCATAGGCGGTGCGCAGCAAGACTTCGCGGCGCTTCGGCTTGTCGATTTCGACGTCCTCGATGGTGAGAGGCTGGTGCGCTGCGTGAAAGACCGCGGCTTTCATGGTTGGTTTCCCTCCGGTTTATGAGCCGGAGGAAAGCCTAGCGGCGATGCGGGCTGACGCCAATGCTTGCGGTCGTCGGGCTCAGGGCGATCGGGTGAAGTGTTAAGCAGCATTGCGCCGATGAAATCGTCCCGCAACGCTGTTGGACTTCCCGAAGCGCGCGGCCGGTTTTATACAGCGGCCCTCGCGGCGCCGCGTGAGACGACGCCGCGGTGATACCAGCCGGCCGGTTACGGCTTGGCGCCGCTGCCGCCTGAAACGTTGCTCGGCATCGAGCCGGCCGACGTTCCGCTCGTGGTGCCGGGCGTTATGGTCCCCGACGCGCCGGGCGTGATGGTGCCCGGGGCGCCGGACGCTGCGGAAGGACCGGACTCATTTCGGCTGACGCTGAATGCCTGCCCGTTCTGCGACGCCCGATAGCTTTCATCGTTCAACTTGTTGACGGCTGCATCCTGACTGGTGTCATTTCGTGCGTGGTTCATGGCCGTGCGACGGGTGGAGTGAGTCTCCATGGCGCTGCTGTTCGGCTTAACCATACCGGTGGTGTTGGCGCCGTCGTTAGCGGGTGCATTGCTGCCTGTTGCGGGTTGCTGGGTTTGTGAGGCCTCCGGGTTGGGCTGGCCATTCGGGTTGGTCATACCGGCCTCCGGCCGCTGCGCGAGCGCCGGGGTGGCAGCCAGCAATGCAATCGTACAAGTAGCTTCAAGCAAGCGAAGTCTTGCCATTTCAGTCTCCTTTGTGAGGTGCCGGGAGTCCGCATTCCCGGTTGTTGTCGCATGTGGTGCGAGTCTGCACCGCTTGCTCATCCTCTCCGATCGCGCATCGCGCTTTCGGTCGCTTGCGCGGGTCCGGGGGAGGTCTTATAACGGGCCATGGCAATGATCGTTCCCGCCTCACGATTTTGGTACCGCTGGTATGTTCCGGCGGCCTAGGATCGTGCACTTGTAGCAAGACCCAGAAGCCGCCCCAACCGAGGCGGCTTTCGCATTTCTAACCTCCCGTTGCGAAATAGCGCTGAAGATGGAACGGCTTTTGGTCGGTTGACCAAGGAGTTACCTTATGCAGCGCACCCGTTTCGATTTCGACGTGATCACCGGTCCTTCCTCGCCGCGTCCGGCACCCAAGCCCCAGGGGGCGGAACAGGAAGGCGCGGGGCGCTGCCCCGAACCTCGCCCAGCGCCGGCGGCACGCGGAACCCAAGCACCGGCGGCCCTTGGAACCCTGGGATTAGCGGCCTTCTCTCCGCCAGGCGAGGACCAGGAGGCCGACCATTACAGGGAGTGAGAGCCAACTGGGGAGCAGTTCCAGGGCGGCTACGCCCGTCACCACGTGATCGTGGCGGCGCTGGAGGCCGATCCAGGCGCTGCCGGAGGCGGAGCGGTCGTCCTCGGTTCGGCGGAGTTCGGGCACCTCAGCGCCGGCCAGCCAATGGATTCCGCCGCCTGACGCCCTTGCCAGCGGACCGGCGACGGCAGCGGTCGCACGGAGATCGGCCAGTTCCGGCGGGTTGGCGGCCCCGGCGGCGGCATAGGCGGATCTTGCCCCTTGGGTCACCTGCCACACCCCCGGCACGGGCGCCGCACGCAAAGCGGTCGCGCGGCCGGGAGAGTCCTCGTGCAGCTTCACGGTCTCCTTTCTGCCGTCGGGGTCGGTCACGACGACATCCGCGGGGGGACCGGGGTCGGTGGAACGGCTTTCGATCCGCAGGCGCCCGTCGGCCACACGGGCGGTCAGCGCGTTCTCCTCCAGATCGGGTTCCTGCATCAGCCAGTGGGCGATGCGGCGCAGCAGTTCCGCCTGCGGGCCGCCGCCTTCGTGACCGCGGGACCACAGCCAGATCTGGTCGGACAGCAGCAGCGCGGTGCGTCCCTGACCGAAATGGTCCAGTGCCAGCAGAGGCTCGTTATCGGGCGTGCGCAGCAGGACGTCGCCGTCGACCGGACCTGGCTCGATCCTGCGGTACCATGGTCCCCAAGCGGGACCCTTCGGGTCTGTGTTTGTTGCATCGGCCGGCGGGTTGGCACCGGTCAGGCCCTCGGTCACCGGGTGGCGCTGGCCGAGATCGGTGACCCACGGGCGGAATTTGCTGTCGACCACGGCGTTTGAACGGGCGGGTCCGCCGGGCAGCACAGCACCAAGCGGGGTGGCGGCGAGGCTGGTGGCGCCGGTGAACTCGGGGCCGACGCTCATGAGCAGGGCGCCGCCGTCGCGGACGCGGTTGGCGATGTTGGCGAGATACGGCAGCGGCAGCAGGCCGCGGTTCTGGAAGCGGTCGAGAATGATCAGGTCGAACTCGCCGATCTTGTCGACGAACAGTTCGCGGACGGGGAAGGCGATCAGGGCAAGCTCGTTCAGCGGGGTGCGGTCGTCCTTTTCGGGCGGGCGGAGAATGGTGAAATGGACGAGGTCGACGGACGGATCGGCTTTCAGCAGGCGGCGCCAGGTGCGCTCGCCCTGGTGTGGTTCACCGGAGATCAGGAGGACGCGGAGGCGGTCGCGCACACCGTTGATTTCCACCACGGCGCGGTTGTTGAGCTGGGAGACTTCGCCGGCGAGCGGACTGGCGGACATTTCGATGACGGTTGGGCCGGCTCGGGTGATCGGGATTTCGATGTGCTGTTCGGCGCCAATCGGGACGCTTTCGGTGCGGAACATTTGTCCGTCGCGCCGGACGGTGAGGGTGGCGGGGCCGGTGTGGGAGGCGGTGCCGAGATCGTCGATGGCGACGCGGAGGGTGACGGATTTGCCGACGATGCCGTAGCCGGGAGCCTCGATGACGCGCAGGCGGCGGTCGGTTTCCTCGCCCTTGCCGGTGAGCAGAAGGTTGAGCGGGGCGCCGCCGGGTGCGGTCTGGGGGACGTCGTGCAGTTGCCCGTCGGTGATGGCGATGGTGCCGGCGAGGCGGGCGCGCGGGATGTCGGCGAGGGCGCGATCGACCTCGGCGAACAGTCTGGTGCCGGCGTTGCCGGATTCGGGGGCGGTGACGGTGCGGAGTTCGAGGTTGGGCAGATGGGCGGCCTGCGCCTCGATCGACTGGCGGGCGGCGTCGGCAAGATGCGCGCGGTCGCCGACCTGCATCGAGGCGGACTGGTCGACCACGAGCAGGCCGATGTCACGCAGGGACTGGCGGGTTTCCTGCACCAGGCGGGGGCCGGTGAGCCACAGCAGGAGTACGGCGAAGGCGGCGAGCCGCAGCAACGTGCCCTGGCCGCGGCGCCAGAGTGCGAGGGCGACGACGGCCAGGCAGAGCACGCCGAGTGTGATCAGCAGCCAGACCGGCAGGAGGGGGTCGAAGCGGATCGCTGCGATGACCTGTTCGGGGCGCATCAGAGCGGGGTTTGGGTGAGGGTGGTGTTATGGATGATCATTTGTCTTACGTTATGGTTTGGTTGGTGCCTGCGGGTTCGAAAGAAAGAAAGTCGTGGGTGGCCGGGCCGAGCCCGGCCATGACACGGGGGAGGGGCATGACGCGGGATCCGGCGATGACGGGTGGTCCAACGATGACGCGGGGGATGACATGACGCGGGGTCCGGCGATGACGCGGGGGATGACATGACGCGGGGTCCGGCGATGACACGGGGGGATGTCATGACGCGGGGGATGACGTGACACGGAGCGCGGCGATAACGTGGCGGGCGGCATCACTGGCCCAGTCGCTGGAGGATGGCGGGCACGTGGACCTGATCGCCTTTGTAGTTGCCGGTCAGGGCGTACATGACCAGGTTGACTCCGAAACGATAGGCTAGGAGCCGCTGCCGCTGACCGCCGGGGATCACGGCGTAGGGGTTGTTGCCGTCGGCCCCTATGGCCCAGGCGGCGGCCCAGTCATTGCCGCCGATGATCACGGGGCTGACGCTGTCGTTGGTGCGGTCCTGGTCGCGCTGCACCCAGACCGTGTCTCCGGTGAAACGACCTGGGAAATCGGACAGCAGGTAGAACGCGTGCGACAGCACGTGCTCGCCGGTCAGCGGTGCGAGCGGCGGCACGATCAGGCCGCGGGCGATGCGCTTCAGCGCGTCCTCGGTGCCGGGGGCGAAACCGGCGCCTGATCCGGAATCGCGCGTGTCGATCACGATTATCCCGCCGCGGCTCATGTACTCGTTGAGCGCGGCGGCCTGTGGCGTGGTCAGTTCCGGTGCGTCGGCGGTGATCGGCCAGTACAGCAGCGGATAGAGGCTAAGGTCAGTCTGCCCCGGTTGCACGGCGTCGGGTTCGAACAGCATGGCCGCGGTGCGGGCGTTGACGTATTCCGAAAGCCCCTCCAGTCCGGTCCTGGCGATCGTGTCCACCTGGGAGTCGCCGGAGACGATATAGCCCAGCCGCGTGTCGATGGCGGCGTTGGGACTGCTGTTGAGGGCGTGTGCGGGCGGGACCGTGAGCAGGAGCAGCAGGCCGGCGACGGCGGACACCCGCGGACGCAGCAACCCGCGCAGGGCGAGCGAGATCACCATGTCGACGCACAGCAGCAGGATCGCGAATGCCAGCAGCGGCGGACCGAGCGCGCGTTCGCGGGCTGATCCGCGGACGGTTTCCAAGGTTGCTCCCGTGATCGGCGGGGCCGCTTCGGGCACGGCGAGGCTGGTTCCGAGGTTCAGCACCTGACGACCACTTTCCGGACCGTAGAGCCCGGGCGGATGTTGGGGGGAAACCGGGGTCGCGCCGAACTTGCTGGCTTGCAGTCCGATCGCGGCCGGCGGGGGTTGAGACAACAGGCCGAAACCGTCCAGCGTCTCGGCTGGCGCCAGGACGACGTTGGCCTGGGCGCTGGCGACGCCGACGGACAGTTCGACGAGGCGGCGCAGCATGTCCACGAAGTCGCCGGACAGCGGCAGATTTGACCAGTCGGCGTTGGCGGTGACGTGGAACAGCACGACCCGGCCGGCGCCGAGCGGTCGTTCGGTCACCAGGGGGGTGCCGTCCTCCAGCGCTGCCCAGGTGCGGCCCGCGAGATCGGCGCTGGGTTCGGCCAGCACCTGGCGCGTGACCTTGACGTCATCGGTCACCGGCAGGCCGGCGAAGGGGGAGGCCGGCGGGAAGCTTGCCAACCCGGCCGGCTGGCTCCAGGACAATGCGCCGCCGAGTTGACGGTCTCCGGCGAGCAACTGGACCGGCAGCAGGGTGTCGGTGTCGTTGGTGGCTGCTTCGGCGGTGCGCGGGCCGGCGAAACGGATCAGCAGTCCGCCCTTGCGCACCCATGCGTCCAGTGCGTCCCGCTCGGCGCCATCCTGCAGCGGCCGATCGGCGAGGATCAGCACGGAAATGTCGCGTTTCAGCAGCGTCGCGGCATCGCCTTCGCGCAACTCGGTGAAGGGTTCAAGGGCACGCTTCAGGAAGTAGATCGAGCCGGTGAACGGCGTGTCGGCGGTGGCGAGATCGCCGGACAACAAACCGACCGGGCGGCGGCGCCATCGTTCGTCCAGAAGAACGACCGAGCCGGCGCCGGGGGGGCCGTCCAGCACCAGGCGGGTGAGGCGGTTGCGCAGTTCCGGGGGGAGGGGAATGGGGCCGGAGGCGAGCGAGGCTCCTGGCGGCACGGTGAGGCCGGTCCGCGCGAGGGTGCGTCCGTCACCGCTTTGGGCGAGGACACTGGCCTCGGTTGCGGTGGCGCGGGGCGCCTGCGCCAGATGCACGACGAGGCGATCCGCCTCGCTGGTGGGCGGCAGCAGCAACGGCGAGGACGCGGCATCGCAGCAGATTTCGGTGACCGATCCGGTGTCGCGCATGGCGGCGGCGAAGCGGTCGAAACCGGCACCATCGGTCAGGCCGTCGGGCACGTATATCAACGCGGCGCCAGTGTTGTCGTGCCAGGCGAGCAGCGCGTCGGCTGCGGCGGTGCGGTCGGATGGCCAGGGCTGCGGCTGCATGGCGGCGAGGCGGGCGCGGAGGTCGGCCACCGGCATGGTTGCGGACACCGCGATCGGGGCACCGCTGCCGTCCTGCGCGGTGGTCAGCAGGGCGGCCCTGCGACCGGCGCGTTCGGCGCGATCGAGCAGCGCTCCGGCGGCTTCCTTGCGGCGCGCCCAGTCATCGGCGGCGGCCCAGCCGTTATCCATCACCAGCAGCACGGGGCCTTTGCCGGCGAGCGCGGTGCCGGCGTCGAGCACCGGGCGGGCGAGGGCGACGATCACCAGGCCGGCGGCGAGCAGGCGGAGGGCCAGCAGCCACCACGGGGTGCGGGCGGGGGTTTCCTCGGTGGCATCGAGGCCGAGCAGGAAGCGGACCGCGGGGAAGATTTCGGAACGGGGCACGGGCGGGGTGACGCGGAGGAGCCACCACAGCAGGGGCAATGCGAGCAGGCCGATGAGCACCCATGGCGCGACGAAGATCATCGCGGGGTGGGCCGGATGTTGGGGCGAGAGGTGTGTTGGTGCGTGACGGGCGCGTTTCTTGCGGCATGGCAACGACGGATGCGCGTGGAATCGCCGGGCGACTTTGCTTGAAACAACGGCATACGGCTGGGGGGGTTAAAGTCGTGGGTGGCCGGGCCAAGCCCGGCCATGACACGGGGGCTAAGGGCGGCTATGACGCGGGCGTTGGGGCCGGCCATGACACGTGGGCGGCGCGCGGCCATGACGCGGGGGTTGGGGCCGGCCATGACACGGAGGTTGGGGTCGGCCATGACACGGCGGTTGGGGTCGGCCATGACACGGGGGCGGCGGGCGGGGCGGTCGCGGGTCGTTTCGTCGACAGGACCTGGCCGCCAGTGGGGCCGCCAGTGGGGCCGCCGCCAGTGGGACCGACAGTGGGGATGCCAGTGGGGATGCGTGTGTGATGACAGGGGAGGCGGGATCATCGCGCCGCCAGGGCTTGGTAGAGGGTGAGCAGTGCCATCTCGGGCGGGTGGTCGGTGCGGTGGACGCCGAAGCCGAACCCGGCGGTGCCACAGATCGAGGCCAGTCCATCCTGCTGGGCTTTAAGGCGTTCGGCGTAGGCGTCGCGCACGGACTCGACGCGCGGGATGAGCGCGTCTCCGTCGCTTTCCAGGCCGCGGAAGCGGACGCGGCCGTGATAGGGCAGAGCGGTCTCAGCCGGATCGAGGATCTGTAACAGGTATCCCGTCACCGGGACGGCGGCGAAGCGGCCGATCAGTGAGCGAATTTCGTGCAGCGGGGACAGGAAGTCGCTGAACAGCACCACGGTGCCGTGACGCGGCAACCGCACGACGGGCGGCAGACCGTTCTCGTCGTTCGCCGCCTGCAGCTCCGACACCAGCCGGTCGAGGCCGGATCGGCTGGTCACCGGCCGGGCATCTTGTTGCATCATCGTGACTCTCTCCCCGCCACGAAGCAGCAGGGAGGCGAGCGAAAGCAACAAAAGATTGGCGCGGTCTCGTTTTTCGATGGGGACCTGGCGCGATCGCCAGCGCATCGAGGGCGATGCATCGCGCCACAGGCAGACGGTCTGGGCGGCTTCCCATTCGGTTTCGCGGATGAACCAGCCCTCGGGCGCGCCGCGACCGGATTTGGCGGACTGGCGCCAGTCGATCCGCGCCAGCGCATCGCCGGAGACGAATCTTCGAAACTGCCAAAAGCTATCGCCTTGTCCGACACGGCGGCGGCCATGCACACCCTGGGCCACTGTTGAGGCGACGCGATCCGCCGCGACCAGCAGGGGCGGCAGGCGGGCGCCGAGTGCCTCGGCGGCTAACGTGTCATTCGGCATTCTGGGGTCCGGGTTGAGTTGGGTGACAGGCTCACGGCAGGCGGAACTTTTCGTTCAGGTTTGGATCGCGGGCCTGCGCCCGCCAGAAGGTCGTGGGTTCGCGCCCGCCTGGACGTAAAGGGCTGCGGCGGCCGCGACTTCGGTAGGTCCCCGGGGCCTGTGCCCGCCATGACGGTGGAGGGTCCCGTGGCCGGCACTGCGAGGCGTGGATGCCGACCTCCGTCGGCATGACGGGGGGGCGCCGACGGGCTGGTTTGGTGATGCGGGCCTGCGGGGACGAGGGGCCGGTGTGGTGATGCGGGCCTGCGGGGACGAGGGGGCGGTGTGGCGACGCGGCCTGCCGGGACCGGTGCTGATGAGGAGGGCCTGCCGGGACGAGCGGCTGGTGTGATGATGAGGGCCGGCAACGTCTTAGCCGATCAGGCCCACCAGGCGGTCGATCACGTCGGGCAGCATGATGCCGTCGGCTCGGGCGGAGAAGCTGAGGGCCATTCGGTGGCGCAGCACCGGGCGGGCCAGGGCGGCGACGTCGTCGATGCTGGGTGCCAGCCGGCCGCCCAGCAGCGCTCGGGCTCGGGTTGCCAGCATCAGCGCCTGGGCGGCCCGCGGGCCAGGGCCCCAGGCGACGTGGCGGCGGACGACCTCGTCGGTGGCACTTTCCGGGCGGCAGCCGCGCACCAGAGACAGGATCGCATCGACGACCTTCTCGCCCACCGGCAGGCGGCGGACCAGGGCCTGCGCCATCAGCAGGTCGTCGGCGTGCATCGCCTGGACCGGCTTTGCTTCGGGCGCGCCGGTGGTGGCGAGCAGCATGGTGCGTTCGGCGGCCAGGTCGGGGTAGGTGACGTTGACCTCCAGCAGGAAGCGGTCGAGCTGCGCTTCGGGGAGCGGATAGGTGCCTTCCTGCTCGATCGGGTTCTGCGTCGCCAGGACGTGGAACGGGCGCGGCAGGGCGTGCTCAACGCCGCCGATGGCGACGCGCTGTTCCTGCATCGCCTGCAGCAGCGCCGACTGGGTGCGGGGGCTGGCGCGGTTGATCTCATCGGCCATCAGCAACTGGCAGAACACCGGGCCGGGAACGAAGCGGAAGGCGCGGCGGCCTTCGGTTTCGTCCAGCACCTCGCTGCCGACAATGTCGGCGGGCATCAGGTCGGGGGTGAACTGGATACGCTTGGTGGCCATGCCGAGCACCACGCCGAGGGTTTCGACGAGGCGGCTTTTGCCGAGACCAGGCACGCCAACGAGCAGAACGTGACCGCCCGACAACAAAGTGATCAAGGATTGATCGATCACCTCATCCTGGCCGAAGATCACCTGGCCGATGGCGGCGCGGACCTGAACGACCTGCGCGGCGAGTGCCTCGGCCGCCGCGAGGATCGCATTCGGGTCGGTGTTCATGGGACCCGTCCAGTTCGAGGTAGCCTGTGGCGTGCCAGTCATACCGCCCGACATATGGGTTTTACCCTCCGCGTTTGCGTCCGTAAGATCATATAGGCCCTTTCGCGGACGGGGGGATGCTACCTATATCGCGTGGATGTAAGGAAGTATTGCTTCCAGTGGAGACGGGTCGGTGAACGAGACTGGAGCGCCCATTGATGTTGCCGTGCGGGAGATGGCCGGACCCCCGGTCGACCCGGTGATTGCTGCTTGTTCCGAGAGAATCCGACGGCCCAGGACGGCGCGCGCTCCGGTCGAGTGCGGCGACCTGCCGTTCCTGATCAAGCGCGACGGCACCTGGTTGTATCGCGGCACTCCGATCAACCGCAAGGAACTGGTGTGTCTGTTTGCCAGCGTGCTGCGACGGGAGGAAGACGGGAGCTGGTGGCTGCAAACGCCGGCGGAGCGTGGGCGGATCGAGGTTGAGGACGCGCCGTTTATCGCGGTCGAACTCGACTGGACGGGCGATGGCCGGCAACAGGTGATGTCGTTTCGTACGAACATCGACGAGGTGGTGACGGCTGGCCCGGAGCATCCGATCCGCGTGTCGCATGACATCATAACTTGTGAACCGACCCCCTATATTCGCGTGCGTTCCGGTGCCGCGCCGCATCTGGCGATCGAGGCGCGCATCAACCGCGCGACCTATTACGAGATGGTCGCCCTGGCGGTTCCCGAATGGGTCGGGAACAAGCGGGTGCTTGGGGTGTGGAGCCGCGGCAAGTTCTTTTCCCTGGGCGAGTTGCCGCCCGGCGAGGCGTGACGTCGCCGATTGCGCGGCGAACCGACCCGGCGGCGCTGCGGATCCGGCTCGCTGAGATCGCCGCCGAACCGCGCGGGGCCGATGCGATTTTTGGCGACGAAGTTCCGGCTGGACTGGGTCAGCCGGCGGTGCCCGCCGCGGTGCTGGTGGGTGTCGTGATGGGCGATGATCCCTCGGTGCTGCTGACCAAGCGCAACCCCAAGCTGAGCAAGCATGCCGGCCAGATCAGTTTCCCCGGCGGGCGGATCGATCCCGGGGACAGCGGGCCGGAAGCCGCCGCGTTGCGGGAGGCCCATGAGGAAATCGGGCTGGATGCCGGCTTGGTCGAGATTCTGGGGCGGTTGACCGATCATGTGACGGGGACCGGGTTTCGGATCACGCCGGTGCTGGCGGTGCTGCCTCCGGCGCTGACGTTTGCGCTGTCACCGCAGGAGGTGGACGCGATCTTCGAGCTGCCCATGCGGGTGGTGATGGACCCGGACGCGCCGCGGCGGCAGCGGCAGCATGTCGGCGGTGTGTGGCGGGATTACTGGGTGTGGCCGCATTCGGAGCACTTCATCTGGGGTGCGACGGCGGCGATTCTGGTGCAACTGGCGGTACGGCTGCGGGAGGGAGTGGGTTGATGCGGGCTATTTTGTTCGCCGCCGGGCTGGCGGTGCTGGGTTCGGGACCGGCATTGGCGCAGACCCAGATCGATGCCATCAACACGAATTTTCGTTGGCTGGGGCCGGACGACAAGATCATCGTCGAGCGGTATGACGATCCTCGGGTGGGTGGCGTGTCGTGCTACCTGTCGCGGGCGGAGACGGGCGGGATCAAGGGCGGGCTGGGTTTTGCCGAGGACCCGAGCCGGTTCTCGATCGCGTGCCGGGCGGTGGGGGCGATCACGATGCCGGCTTCGATGCCGAAGACGGAGATCATTGCGTTCTCGCAGGCGTCGCTGTTCTTCAAGACGTTTCAGATCCACCGGTCGCTGGACCCGGAGAAGCATGTGCTGGTTTATACTGTCGTCAGCACGAAGCTGATCAACGGGTCGCCGTTCAACAGCATCAGCGTGGTGCCGACGGACGTGCGTTGACGGGTTGATCAAGAAGCTTTGATACTCAGGCGCCGGAAAGTCCCCATTTCAATCCAAAAAGGGTTGCAATCACTTCAGTTGGCGTGAGCTTACTGCAAGCAGACACGTTGTATCAACCGGCAAATAGATTGACCCATAAGCACGTCATTACGGGCACGGGCACGCCGCACAGAAAATGGCAAGGCGAAGGCGTGGATGCCGACCGCCGTCAGCATGACGAGACGGCATCGCCGGAGAGTCGATTTAAACGCAAACTGGTATCTGGTATTGTCTACCAGTTGGACTGGCCCAACCCATCTGTAAGAACGCGCCTGTCAACATCTGCAAGTTGCCTTCGCTTCTGCGAGTGGCATCAGCTCCCGGCTTCCCGGTGCTGTGGGTGTTGGCGTTCGCAAGTGTAGGTTTGAATTCTCTCGATTATTGCCGTGACTTCGCTCGCCGGTCTTGGACGGCTGAAGAAATAGCCCTGGACCTCGGTGCATCCTTCCTCCCACAGCTTTTCTAACTGTGCCTGCGTTTCCACCCCCTCAGCGCTCGTCACGATGCCCAAGCTCTTGCCGAGGCCGACGACCGCTCGGATAATCGACATGGACTCTTTGCCAGTCAGCAAGTCGCGCACGAAGGATTGGTCGATCTTTATCTTGTTGAACGCAAAGCTACGCAAATAGCTCAACGACGAGTATCCTGTCCCGAAATCATCCAGGGCAACGGAGATCCCCATTGCACGGAACTCCTGGAGCGCCTTCATCGTCTCTGTGGTGGCGCCCAGAAAAACAGACTCAGTGACCTCTAGCTCCAGCCGATCCGGTCGCAGGCCTGATGCGGCCAGTGCGGTTTGCACGGTCCCAACAATATCACCTTTTCTAAACTGCACCGGTGACAGGTTCACCGCAACGCTAACGTCAGCCGGCCAGTTCTCCGCTTCGAAACAGGCGGTTCGCACGACCCACTCGCCGATGGCCACGATCATCCCGGTTTCCTCTGCCGACGGAATGAAATCGGCTGGCGAGACAAACCCGCGATCCGGATGATGCCAGCGTAGCAAAGCCTCAAAGCCGGTAACCTTGTTGGTCGCAAGGTTAACTTGCGGCTGATAGTAGAGCTCGAATTCGTTCCGAGTGATCGCCCCCTGAAGATCCTTTTCCATCAAACGACGCATGTGGATGCGCGCGTCCATTTCCGGCTCAAAGAACCGCGCAATGCCGCGGCCCTCGGTCTTAGCCAGATACAGCGCGATGTCGGCATCCCGCACCAACGACTCATAGGATGCGCCTTCATTGGGCGCGATAGCGACGCCGATGCTGGCACCGACCGTGATCCGGTCACCGCAGACATCTAATGGCTGACCGAAAGCCGCAATGATCCGGCTGGCAAGAACCTCAGCGTCGTCGGGTTGATTGACAGCAAGCTGGATAATCGCAAACTCGTCCCCGCCCAGACGCGCGACGGTGTCCACCTCGCGCACGCAAGCCTTTAGCCTGTCAGCGACGGCCACCAGGAGTGCGTCGCCGGCGGGATGGCCCATCGTGTCGTTAACCTCCTTGAATTTGTCCAGATCGAGGCAGAATACCGCGAACCGTGTTCCACGCCCCGCCATGGTGATCGCCTGTTCCATGCGCTCCCTGAACAGAACGCGATTGGGCAGCTTGGTCAGGGCGTCATGGCGGGCCATGAACACTACGCTCGCCTCGGCTTGGTGCCGCTCGGTGATGTCCTCATGGGTCGAGACCCAGCCGCCACCTGGCATAGGATGATGACGGATGGCGAGAAAGCGGCCACTCCTTAACGATACGATGTAACTCGCGCGTTGCTGCGCAGCGATAACCTGCTCCTGCTGGGCAAGGTATTCGGCTTGTGTCATATCGGGCGTGCTGCCGACCGCGTGCCGAAGCTGCACGACCTCGCTCAACGAGCAGCCAACATAGACTGCATGTGGCGGCAAATCGTAGCTCTCGGTAAACCGCCGGTTCCAAAGCTGCACCCGCTTTTCGCCATCGAAGAAGCAGACGCCCTGCGTGATATTGCTCAGTACCGTTTCAAATTGCCGGCGGCCCGTGTCGAGCTCCACGTTCGCCTGCGCTAGCCGGGCGGCGGCCTCAACCTCCGCGGTGATATTTCGCCCAGTCCCTCGATAGCCACTGAAGGCACCGTTTCTGTCGAATACCGGGTCGCCGCTGACAGTGATGAAGCGACGCGCGCCGTCCTCATCAATGCGCTCCCACCGGAAATTGCGGAAAGGACGTTGTGCGGCAAGATCAGCTTTATGTTGTGTCCAGCGATCTTCGCTCATCGCGGGGTCGGCCACTTCCCACCGCGTCTTGCCGTCGATGAAAGGGCTCCTGGAGCCAAGTTTGAAGCGAAGGTTCTCGTCCTGCTCCCACAACCAATCGGATGACATTTCTGCGTAGGATCGCAGTATTTCCTGGCCTTCACTCAGTCGGATCGCAGATTCGGATAGTCGCCGGAATTGACGGCCCAACGTCCAGAACAGGCACGCGAACGCGATTGATGCAGCGACTGCAAAGCCTACAATATAGATCGCCTCCTTTGCCATTGTGCGAAGACAACGGCCTTGTCCTTCAGGATGGTGATGACCAACGGATAATCGGGCAGCAGACGCACGGTGAGAACACTCGGAACGCCAGTTGTGGCTGCGTCGTTGATGTAACTGCCACCGCCTTCTGCAACACTGTTATACCAGAGCGACACCTGCGGGAGTTTCATGCCGATCGCGAGTTCGGGACTGGGATAGCGCATCAGCATCGTGCCATCGTGCCGGAGCAGGGCGATTGACTCCCCCAAACCTTCCGCCGCAGATTGGTAAAAATCGCTCAAGTATTTGCTGTTCACATTGCCGAGAACCACGCCCAGAAATGTGCCGTCGGGTCCGGTTACGCGGCGGGCGAAGTGCAGACTAACCTGTCCAGTGACGCGGGCTTTCCAGATCGAGCCAATAAACAGACCTGCGTCCTGATGTTCCTTGAAATATTTGTAGTAGTCGCGATCGCTCGAATCAATTCGTGGAACCGGCCCATCGTGCGACCAGTTAAAAATAATACCGTTAGAATCGATCAGGAAAATAGCATCAACCTGCGGGGCAGCCCTCAAACGGTCGGCCAACGAAGACTGAAATTCCTCACCTCCGAACCGATCCTGAAACTCCGTTGGTGTTGTAACCTGAGAATTACTGATCCCATTTTGCACTTCACGAAGCATCATATCAATCACTTGCACGTAGCGTGACGTTTGTTCAACCAGAACGATACCCATGCTATTCGTGCTGCGCCAGTGATCTTCGAGCACTAACTCGCGATTGTGCCGGATCATCGATCCGGCGGAGGCACCAATGAATGCAGCGACCACTATGCTTGGCAGCGCGACACCACCGGATCTGCTGAAAAGGCCTCCGATGCCGAGCAGTCGACGGAGGACTGCCGTGCCCGAAAACACGCTCGCGGTCGGCGACCGAACTCCGTTGGGCCCGGACCGGGCGGCATCCTCAGGCATAGTGACGCGATCCTTCCACGTAGCTCGATGAGCATAAATAGCGTGAATTAACAAAACATTAACGACGCAATGTTCGCCGTAATGCGGCAACGCTGAGGCTGGGTGGGCAGCATCTCCTAACGCCGCCGCGCAGGGGCGACGCCAAGGCCGTCGATGAGATAACCGCCCTCGCTGCTGCCGCGGAGGGCGAGCTCCGGTCATGACACATGGGGCAAGTTGCGGCGGGCGAGGTCAGCCGACTGGGTTGTTTTTGGGCGTTGCCTTACGGACCTTCACCGCTCGAGAACCACAGCACGGCCGCGCCGACAGCGATACCGAGGACAGCAAGCACGAACAGCAGACGGGTTAAATGCTCGGTTCGCACCGCGGTGGCGGTTCGGCCGGCGACGCGCATCCGTTCCGCCGCGAGCACCGAAACGATACAGAGCGTGCTGAGGCCGAAGAACACATAGAATGCATATTCGACCGCAACGGTATAGCCGACGCCGCCAAGCTGGCTGTTGATGGCAGTCAGCAGCACCGCGCCGGCCAGTGCGCCGGTGATCGCGACGGTGACCTTTTCCTTCACCAGGCCGTGCGGGAAGTACAGCGAGGCGTACATGATCAGGGTCATGAGCAGGAGCGGCATCAGATTTTTCGCCAGGGTCGCGATGGCGCGGCGCTGGACGTCGACGGCGACCCTGAAGCCCGATAACTCGCGAAAATTCTCTGTGCCGACGCTTCTTGGATCGCCGAGCGCCGATGCTGTGACGAGGTTCTCGCGGCGTTCGTTGGCGCTGAGGGGGAACCACTGGGTCAGATTGCGGAATGCCTCGGGCGAGGTGATGGACGACTTCACGGCCTGTGGCGGTTGTGCGCCGGCGACGGCTGCCATTGCGCCGCCCGGGCTTGCGACCGGCTGCAGTCCGCCCCCTGCACCGGCACCGGATCGCCTGTCGAGGGCATAGACGATCCGGTCGGATGCCGCGCGGGCATTGAAGAATGTCAAGGACAGGGTCTGCGCGTCGAACGGGAAGCGGTGCAGATCGAAATCGTTGCGGAACGTACCGCGCACGCGCCACAGCCGGTAGCTTGTGCCGTCGTCCATCTGCGAAAGCTCGGCTGGGTGCGCCCGATCAAAGCCGCCGCTGATCATTCCGGGGAAGGTGATATCGGTTGGATCGGCGGCGTTCGGGTCCGGATTGCGGACGTAACGAAGCCACAGATAGAAATCCGCGCCGAAGCTGGACTGGCTGATATCGATGCGGGGGATCTCGTTGAGGTAGATTCCCGTGGAGACGACCTGCTGACGGCGGGCGTAGCGGCCGGGCTCGGTTTCGAGCAGTCCGCCGGCGGCGATTTCGCCCGGGTCCGGCGTGGCCACGGGCACGAGCTGGATCGGTGCCGAT
>JBEKLE010000081.1:0-22718 GCA_050010355.1 Rhodopila sp.
CGATCAGGTCTTGCCGTGATTCGGGGTCGAGGAAGCCAGGGCGGATCATGCAACGACAAGAATCCGGGGGAAACTGATTCGCAAGAGGCTTTTTCGGGTTTCCACGGAGTCGGGGTATATCTGCGCGCCTCTCGCCATTTTGCCATCGCAGACGAAATGGCCGCTTACGACGCCGTGCCTCCTGAACAAAGAAGTCCCGATGGCTTCGGCCGCCTCGGGGATACGCCGCTGCTGGTCGTGAGCCGTGGTTGGAATGATCCCGCGACCGGCGACCAGGTCTATCCCGAATGGGAGGAAGCTCAGAAACGTCTGGCCTCCCTCTCGACGAACAGCGCGCGCATTGTTGCCGCCAGGAGCGGCCACATGATTCAGTTCACCGAGCCTGGGGTCATTGTCGATGCGATCCAGCGGCTTCTGGAAGTTCGGGCGCATAAACCTTCCAGGTAGGAGGTCTGCCCGCTCTCCCCACCAATCGGTCATAGCCTCGTTTGGGTAGACCCCAGCGAGGCGTCAGCGTGAGACACTTTTCCCGCCTCAATAGGGGTGTTTTGGCTTTCCGAGACAGCTTCGCCCAAAGGTCCAGACCCTACCGAAGCAGCGTGCGCCGATCGCCGACTATTGCGCGTCCGTCTCACCGAGCGTGCGCTGTGTCTCAATGATTGTGCGTCGGACGCGCCTATCCGTCTCAGCCAATGTGCGCTGGAACGGACGCTCTATTGCGCGTCTGGCCGTACATCATTGTGCGCCGCTACAGGTATCGACCGATTTCGGGATCTCGTCGGGGTGCCGCCGGGCCAGTACGATCGCATCGACAACCTGATGAGCAAGGTCGTTACACCCGCGGTCATGCAGGTCAATGGACTATCCGACATGAGCGTCTTGATCGAAGGGCGCCGTAAACACGCGCGTGCCTCCGTCGATCGGTTTGACATTGCCTGGTGGCGCAAGTCGCAGGAAGAGATGGAAGCGGCCATCCGGGAGCGGAATAGGTCGAAGGTCGGGCGGATGGCCCGACTGAAGGGGGCGGTTGAAACGGTGGCGCCCCGGGCGGCGCTCTCGATGCCGGGCGACTGATGGCCACCGTGGCCAGCAGCGGCAGCCGCAAGGTCGTCACCACACCCGACCGTGACCACCGCGGCCCGCCATGAACCTCGGCACGGCGACGGGCCGCTGGAAAGCAGCCAACGGAAGGACTATCATCAAGCCATGTCGAGCACCGCAGATCGCGCAACCGTCCCGGCCGGATGGCGGGAAAGCCTGGAACGCAGCAAGGCGCAAATTGCGGCGGGCGTGACAGTGCCGCTTATCCCCATCCTCGAGCGGTTGCGGGCGTCGGCGGAACGGCTCGAAGCGGCGGACGGCCAGACACAGGACGAAGCGGAAACGCCCTCCACACGGTGATCGCCCTTTCGCCTGAAGCCAGTGAGCAGCTTGCCGCGCTGGAACGCTTCTACATCGAAAAGCGGCGCCCGCAGGCGCTTCGCAATCTTGGCCACGCGCTGGCAGAGGCCAGTCTGGTGATCTTGAACGCGCCGGAGCGCGGGCAGCCTTTCCCGCGTCCCTACCCCCAACTGGCGTCCGTTGGTCTGTCGTGGATCAAGCGGGGCCGCTACTGGGTTGCTTACGATCGGGCCGGCCCGGCCATCGCCGGGGTGTTCTTCGAAACGGATGACATTCCCGCCCGCGTGCAGGGATGAGGCGGGGCGGCCGCCAGGATCTTGTCAATGTCGAGGCGTGTGGTGACACCTTCCTCGGTGCGCATCCGGCGCAATCTGACGTGGCAAGACCGGAGGCCGCGAGGGATGGTAGCACCAGTCGGCCGCTGTCGTCAGAGATCCGGTGTGCGCGGCACAGCCTCACTACAGGCTTCGGCACAGTTGTTCCTCCGCTCAAAATCCGTCGTGGTCAAGTTGAAGGCCAGAACGCCGGAAGATCCCGCTGCCCTGTCACCAGCATCGCATGCCAACCGCCGACTGTTACAATTCTCAGGAAGGCCCCAGATATGGCTTGAGCGCGGCAAACGCCCAGCTCGGGGGCACCGACCAACATGCTGAAGTTCGCCGCGACGTATATCCTGACACTGTTGTTGATGCTCGTGATCGACGGAACGTGGATCGCGCTGGTCGCCCTGCCGATGTTCCGAAGGACGCTCGGTCAGGATATGCTGACAGCGAGGGTTGTCCCCGCCGTCCTGTTCTATCTGGTCTATGCGGCTGGGATTCAGGTCTTCGTGCTGTCGGCAGGACAAGGCGCGTGGCCGCTGACGGCCTTAAACGGCGCGCTGTTCGGCATGTTCACCTATGCGACGTACGACCTCACGAATTACGCGACGCTGAGAGGATGGACAGCGGCACTGGCGGTCTCCGATATCGCATGGGGCATGGTGATGACGGCCGTGGTGTCGACGCTGGCCATGTTTGCCGGACGGGCTGTGGCGCGATGGCTGACCACCTGAGCCATTTGCCGATACAGGGGTCCGGTAGCAGCGGCAAGCCGCAGATGATTCCTCCCATGTCCCCGGTGTAAAACACACTGGTGACATTGCACGCCGGAATCGGAGTGTCCGGCGACTTCATGCCAGGAAAACGGACGGTAGGGCGCCGCTGGTCCTCTGGGCCGCAAGGAAACCCGTTCAGGATTAGATCTGAGTCGTCGCCATGGTCCATGATGTGCCACGATCACCCAGCATCGCCACGCCGGATGGGCAATGACGGCACGCCATAGAGGGTTTAACAGCATGACGCGCGTGCTTTTGATCGGCATCAAGCCCGAGGCAGTCGACGTCTCCGATCCGGATCTGCCGCCGGGAACCACGCCGGAGAAGATCGCGGCTGGGATCGACGCGACCCTGTCGGATATGAAGGCGCGCGGCTGGGAGGCAGCCTTCTGCTCGATCCGACAGCAGGTCTGCCACCTTACCAAACGGCGCCAGCGCCGCATACCGCGCCGTTACATAGGCCAGTTCGGGCGCCACGGTCGCGGCCTCGAGGTCAAAGGCGGGGAAGCTCATCGCTACGCCACCATTCTGGCATGGGCAGGTGAGCAAGCGCCGAACCCGAATTGGCACGTCACCGAATAGCGAGCGGAATGTCGCGGTGTAATATCCTTTGCTGGCCAGTCGACGCCCGCAAGCCGCACAGGTACAGCGATCCTCACCGGCGATCGCCACCTGTGCCGGGACGATCTCCGCCTGGACCGCGGCCAAGAGCCGTTTCGCCTCAGCGAGACGAAGCCCGAGGTCGGCCAGACCGGCTTGCTCATCGCGCTCGAGGCGTGCGACCTCTACCTCCGTCGTCAAGCCGGACTCCAGTTCTGCAACCAGCTTCACCCGCCACACCATCTTCGGCACCAGCTCACCCTCGTCTCGTGAGCCCAAGACCTACCGAAGCCGGAACAAACCCCACAGGTTTGCATGGTCCCTTCACCTATATCCGATAGCTCCGAGGCTGATGCCGCCGCCATGCACCACGCTGCCAAGGGCGACATGCCCGCCGCAATGGCCGCTGACTCGCCACCACTTGACCCTCCGGGGCTCGATCCAGATTCCACGGGTTGTTGGTGCGGCCCGTGAGCAGGTTGTCGGTCAGGATGGTTGCGCTCAACCACGCTGTAAAGTGTGAGATTCCAATTGCTTGCGTTTACTGGGACGTTAGTTCATACGTCCTAGCTGGCGCTAGCACTCTCGATGCCGTCCTCGACCTGATAAAGATGTATACGGTTGCCTATAGCCGCTGCCAGCGTCTTGTGGCTAAACAGCGTCAGCCAGCCGTCCTTGTCTCCGGGTTCGACCGCGATCGGCAGCCACATCCGAGGCGTGTCGGCATCCGCCCCCACGATCCCGGTATAGGGGCCGGCGCGTAGGCAACGCCAGCGTTCGCCCGATAAGGGCGCCATCGGACCCCGTAGACCTGGCGGATCGCGATAGTAGTAATGTTTTGGCGACACCCAGATCCGGCTGCCGCTCGCCGCGTCCCAAATCTCGCTCGACGACAACCTGCGGATGTGGATCCGCAGTTCGCCCTCCTCGCTCAACAGGACCAGCCCGAGGATCTCACCGGGTGACTCGCCAGGATCGCTCGCCCCGGCTTGCGGCGCAACCTTGCGAATAACGACGACGCCGCTTGCAAGGCCGGCCGCGATGGAGTTGCCGGCCGGAGACCAGGCGAGTGACTGGATCTCACTGGCGTAACCGACAAGTTCAGTAACGGATTGCCATGGATGATCCAGGTCGTAGACCTCGACGACGACTGGATCGATATCGCCTCCACTCGCTACCGCCAGCCGCTTGCCGTCGGGAGACCACGCGAGCGCGCTGACGAACCGCTTCGACAAAACCGGCGTCAGCTCTTCGCCATCGGCAAGCCTTCTGACCTTCGTCACATCGCCTAGCAAGTCGAAATAGGCCAGATGCCCGTCGACCGACCAGGCCAGGGCTCTGATTGGCCTTTGCCCCGCTCCCGCCAGGACGATCTCGGCCCTGTGCGCGTCAAGGTTCACGGTGCAGATGCTGCCGTCCCAATCGGCGAGGGCAATGCGGCGGCTCTCGGGCGCATAGGCGGCCGCCACGGCGGCGGCTGGAAAAAGCGGCACGATCCTGTCGTCCAGCAAGCTCAGCTCGGCAATCCCGCCCTGTCTGTCGATGAACAGAAGATGCTGCCCGTCCGGCGAAGCGCACAATATCGGAATGCCGTGGCGGCCGTCCGCATATCCGCCGGGCAGCGCCTCAAAAGTCCGGGCGTCCCAGAAGCGGATTTCGTTGATCGTCGACGCGGCGAGGATCCGCTCCTGCTGCTGCGTCTTGAACCAGGCGAGGCCTTTGACCGGACCGACCCCACCATGGATATGGAAGGCGTCCGGGGCCGCAGGTGGGCGCAGCGCCCGCATCCACATGAACTCCGGGACGGCCTCTTTTTCGGCGCGCCAGGCGGCAAGAAGGGCCCACAAGCTATCATCTGCTGGGGATGGCTCGTCCGCCTCGCTGTCGTGCCACCAGGTGGCATTCCAGATCGACTGGAACAGACATTCCGGATGCTCGGCGAGAAACTGCATATCCCGCACCAACGCCCGGGCGAGCACGGCGAGAATCTTGCCGCGCGGCCGGTGGGGCAGCATTGTTGCCGCGTGATCAAGGTCGGCGATCGCTTCGGCAACCGGCCGCATCGAGACGGCGGTCTCGAGGTAATCGAGACTGGCGAGCCAGCCGAATGCCTGCTCCCAGGCCTCCAAGCGCAGCAAATGCCCGGTGAAGTGAGCAAGCGCGTAAGGCGACAACTCCTGCGGTGGTGCCCTTCGCCTCGCGGCCTTCCAATTTTCGATTTCCGCTGCGCAGGCGCCGGCGATCAAGCGGTTTCCCGCCTCGATATCTACACGGAATTCGTGGTCCTCGGCCAGCCAGGCGGCAAACGAAGGATGGAACAGAGCGTACGTCCGGACAACCTGTCGGCCCAGCCGCTCATACAGGAAACTCGACACCTTCTGAAGAGCAAGATCGACATCGTTTGTCGCATGCTCGGCGCAGGCCGCGAGCAGAAAATCCCGGCCAATCGGTTCGGCAGCCGCGATGAGGACCGCGAGCAGATCCCTGAATACGCTCAGATAGCTCCCGCTCGGGAACATTTTGCCAAAAAAGCGTCGGTAAAGCTCCCCGAGTTCGCCCGGAAGCGGCAGCGTGGCAATCTCCGATAGGTCGAGGCCGTGCCGCAGTAGTCGATTGCAAACGAGTTCGGCGTACAGAAAATTTCCCTTGGCCTTGTCGGCGATCAGCGAGGCCGCATCGCCGGGCGGCACCCTGGTCTGCACATACTTTCGCACATCGTGCACGCTGTTCGAGTTAGCGCTGCCCAATACCAATCCTTCGGTGCTGAACAGCGCGGCCGGCAGCCGCTCGTCCCGCCTGGCAACAACGACGAGCCGCAGCCATTCAGGCAACGCATCGAGGCTCCTGGCGAGGACGCCGGGTATGCTCGTCGGGAAGACATCAAGCGCCTCGTCGGCGGCATCGACGAGAAGATATCGCCGCGTCGGGCTCCCCAGGCTTTTCAGGGGTGCGAGAACACCATCGCGAAATGCAGAGACCGGATCTTTGTTCGCCTCGTCGGTAAGAAGGGCCCAAATGGCCGGCTCGGCCACTTGCGCGGCATAGCCGTCGATAGTGCAAATGAGGCTCCAGGCGATCTGCCGGACGAAACGCGCTGATGACAGCGTGTCCTGGTCGCGGCCGCTGCAAAAGTGCCAGCCGACAAGACGCTTCGTCCGGTCTCGAGCCAGGAGCCATCGGGCTGCGATCGATTTGCCCGCGCCCGGTTCGCCGCACAACAGCCACAGCGGACCTGCGCCGCCGCCGCCGAACCAGGCATCGAATTCTGCAAAGATCCAATCTCTATCGACCAGGTTGTCGATCGCCGGACTGTCGCCGCCGGCACCCTTGCATTCAAGCTGCGGCGCAAACGCCAGCGCCAGCAGTTTACGGCGCGTCTCCTCCGAATAATCGAGGGTTTGATCTTGCGGTATTGCGATCTCAAATTCATTCTCGGAGACGTCGCCGGCGCTACCCTGACGATACCGCAGCGTGTCGGGCGAGATGTGCTGCCAATAGACCTTCTCGTCCTCGGGATTGTAGGCGCAAAGGATGACCGGCTCCGGGCCCCTCGTCCAATACTCAACATGCCCTCGGCTGAATCTGCCGATCAGCCAGCCGTCTCCTGCCGCTGTCCGCCTGCGAAAGTAACCGCGGCCCGATTTTATCTGGACTCTGATCCGCAGAGGTAACGCTTTTTGGTTGATTGTTACTTCTATATGAGCGTCAATTCCTACGTCTGCTCCATGCTCAATACGCGGAATAAAACCAAAGTTGCTGTTAATGGCGGTTTCGAACGCCAATACGCCTGCCTTGGCGACGACATCCCCATCGTTATAGTGCACCATCTTCAAACGAACCTCGAGAGATGTCACGGCGTCTGCATCTGAAGTGTCCGTCCGGGAAGTCTCGACCGGCCCGCAAGACTTCCCGGACGGACACTGGGGCAAAACAGTATAGTCGAATTGGATCCGAAGCGCCAGGACCACCGCGAGGTAGGTTGGCACGGTCTCTGGCGAGCGGACGCTACGCAGGATCCTGCGGTCCGGCGCAGCGGGCGCCCCTGGTGCCGCGTGAATCGGCCACTTCCAACCATACTAGCGGACCCGATCCGCCAATGGATATCATCAAACAATATCCAGAAGCCGCCAGCTTAACGGTCATGCTCGCGGAAGGGAAGCGTCATGCAGGTCATCGACTTCAGGCTAAGCTGCATTTGGAGCGAGGGTGTCCGCGACGCATTCGGGGCGGCCAGCTGCGGCCGGCTGGACGCGCTGATGCGGCCCGACCTGTACGCGCCGCTCTTCAACACCATCGTCGAGGCTGGCAGCGACCCGCTGCTGACGGTCCCATGGCCGCCCAGCCCGCGCGACCTCTTCCCGCTCAGCAACGCCTTTTGGCGGAAATACGTCCTCAACAAGCTCCGTGGCAGTCCCGCAGCGAACCGTGGGAAAGAGGCGTTCAGCGCGCTGGTGCCCTTCAAGCGCAAAACGCCACTGGTTCGTCTGCAACGCAAGGAACGCTGCTTCGTCGAGTCGTGGTACCACCCGCATGGGATCGTTCTGATCGCCACCGCCTGGTTCCGCGGCAGCTATGACGCCGGCGCGCTAGAGGACGCTGTCCGGAGCTTCACCCATGACAGGTCCGCGGCGACGTGGTTTGACGGCGCCCAGGAATCGGCAAAGCTCGATGATATCGCTGCCGACGGCCTCGACCGCCTGCGGGAAGAGGCGTTCGGTCACGTGGGCCCCGGATTCCGCTCCGATCCGCTGCGGATCCTGACCGTCGTCAGTGTGCAGTCCGGCCAGGACGAGGACACCGGGCCAGGCTTGCGTGCCATCGCAAAAAGCGCTGGCTCCGCCGTCGGCGGACAGTTCGTCGGAACGCCTGACGACCCACCCGCCGATATCCAAATCCTGACCAAGGGCCGCGTGATCTGCAACCCAGCCAAGGCAGCCTCTTCGCGCGGCAAGACGCATACGCTGGGTTGCCTGCACCGAAACGTCACGGTTGCCACCGCCCAGGTCGCGAGCCTTCTGAGCGGGGCCGAGGCGGCGCTCGCCGCATTGGTGCAGGCGAATAACACTATGTATCCGCGAGTAGAGAATTACCTGGAGCAGTTGGCGCGACAGCTCGAGGTCATCTATATCGGGTCAGCCAGAAGCACCTACACTCAGCTCTGTGTACAGAGCCAGGCCAGAGAAGCCAAGGATCTGATCAACCGGCTCCGGGACGTCATCCCGCTCGCCCGTCTTTCATGATACGCCTCGCGTGCATTTACGCCGCCTTACTCCTCGCGGCCATCTCGCTGGCTGGAGCGGCAACGGTCACCGTGCCACGCCAGCGGGCGATGCGCAGGCCACCACCCGTGTCACAGATACACCCCGTGCCCAACCCCACCACGCTCGCCGCGCAGCCAGCGCTCAAGCTGGAGGTCCAGCCCAGCGAGCTTACGCTGGATCTCGGGCAACCTGCGACGGGCCGGCTGCTCATTCTTGCCCACAACCCAGATCCTGCTGCGCTCAGCCTCGCCACGCTGGTTCCCCTGGCTTCAGCGGGGATTACGGCGACCATCGCCCAGCCGCCCGCCACGACCTCGGGCGATCTGGTGTGGGCCGTTGATGTGACCGCCGACCAGACAGCGGCCTCCCCGGCCAAGCTGGTCTTCACGCTCACCTACGCCGGCACGGGTCGTACCGCGCCGCCCGCGATCGTGAGTGTCACCGCAACGATCAACCCGCCGCCGCCGCTTACCGCCTCGGTCCTGAAAGCCGTGCTGCTCCCGGCCGAGGGCAGCGTTGAGGGGGACACGCCGCTCGACACAGTGCTTAAGATCGATAACCCAAGCCGCCAGGCTGCCCACGTCACGCATGTCAGGGTGATCGCTCCGGAACGCTACGTCTGTCTCGGAGAGCCGCCGCTGAAGCCGTCTATCCGCGCCGAGTGCCGCACGCAAGCCCCGCCGGACGGGACAATCTCGCCCGGTGGCACGCTGGCGATTCCTTTGCTCCTGGTCGCGAAATCGGCGCTCCCAGGCAGCTATCCGCTGGTCATCGGATTCGACGCGACGCTGGACGGTCTGTCCCTGGGCGCGCAACCCCTGTTCGCACAGGGAAAGCTCAGTTTGGAGGTCCGCGGCGTTTCGGACGCACTGCAACTGGTCGGCATTCCATCACTACTCCTGGCCCCCGGAGTGCTCGCGATCCTGACCGGGATTGCGGCATGGGGCCTGTTCGCGGGCCAGAAGGCGGTAGATCTCAAGCAGGTGCCAATACTATTGGTCATAGCGGTCGTCCTCTCGTTCGGCGCGGCCCTCCTCTACCCAATCCTCACAGAGCGCTACCTTGGCGTCCGGCGTGACTACCTGCTCGGCTACGACATGCGCGACGTCGTATACGTCTGGGTTGGGTCGATGGCCGTGGGTGGGCTGTTCGGCGGCGTACCCGGCCTGAGCGTTTGGATTGTGCGGGCTGTTCAACGGCACTGCCAGCGTCTCCTGCCCAGCCCAACCGACAATGCGCTTAACGTGCTGGAGAAACTCGACCGCCACCACGCAGACTTCTTGCTTCCAGCGTGGCAATCGGCCAATCCGGGCGCCAACCCCCAGTTCATGCTCGAACTGCCCTTCGGGGATGCCGGGGCCGGAAACCGATGGCTGGTTCAGCGCGCGGCCGTGCGGCCGGGAAATCAGGCTGGGACACAAGGACGGATCGCGCGGATCAGGGCGGCACTCGAAGTGCAGCCCAGCGATATCGCTCGACTCTTTAAGGAAATACGGGACGGCAAGAAAGCAGGCGAGGTCCTCGTCGATTGGGAGCGGGACCCGGAACTGGGACCACAAGCATTCCCCACGGCAAACTATCACCCCGTGAACGGAAATCGCACATTCGTCTTCCTGCCTAACCCCAATCCCTGAGGTGGACGGCCAGTAATGGCCGTTCCTACCGCGAAGTGTAGGAAACTCGCGATTGGTGAGCATCGTCCCGGCACTCAGCACCGTGCGCGGGTAAGGAACGCACCAGCCTCTCCGTCGCACCCTGATACCCATGCTGTTGGCCACGTTCCGACGTCGAGGGCAGGACGTCGACGCCCCCGGCGACGACCCCCGCAATGATGGCGATGCCCAAACTGACGGACAGCGGCGTTGCGGCGCCGAACGTCACGACGGCGAGTACCACGAGCGCAACGACCGCCAATGCGCCAACCAGGATCTTCCACCACTCCCGCCCGGTTGGATCGACGTAGCTCTGCGGATTGTTGCGGCAATAAGCGTAGGCATTCCAGGCAATGGGTGTGAAGACGTCCTGGACGATCGGATCAGGGCTGATGAAGCGGCCGTAGTGCGGGTGGTAATAGCGAGCCTGCAGGTACAGCAGGCCGATGGGATCCAGGGTTCCGGTGGCAAAGCCGACCGGCACGGACGAAGGGGACGTAACCAGAACGGCCCGCCGGTCCACCCGCAGAAATCCGTCAAACTCGCGTGCCTGCCGTCGACGGGCCATTCGGCGGCGATAACGATGACAACCTCTGTCACCGGGCGTAGCCATTATCCCGCCCACTCCGGCGCCTGTTGATCATGGCGCAGCCGCAGCCGCTGCACCCGCAGGGCCGCGAAGACCTCGGAGGGGCTATCGGTGGATCCACCAAGGCCAGGCAGGCTCGCCCGGGCTTCGTTTGCAAACCGCTGCGCCAAAACGGGGCTGGCGTCACCGAGGTAGGCAAGCTGCCACCAATCCTGGATCGGCTCGGCTGCACGCCTCAGCAGATCATCTGCCGGGAGACGGTCCCGCTTCTCGTGCTGGTTCACCCGGCGGTGCGCGGGTAGCAGGTTCCACAGGTCGCCGCATTGCCAAGCCGCCCAGGGCAGGCAGTGATCGATGTCTAGGGTCGCTATCTCCAGCCGCCGCCCGCTCCACACGCAGTGCAACGGCTTGCCCGCCTGCATCAGGGTGATCGCCTGGGTGCGGGGAAGGATCGTGTCCCGAACAGGCTCGGACCAGGTCATCGCAGCGCTCAGCACGCCCTCGTCCAGGACGCGCTCCTGTCGCGCGGCATAACCCCGCATGAGCCGCAGCCATTCCGCGATCAGCGCCGGTTCCACCCACACCGAAAACCGTCCCAGCGCCCGCCAGAGATCGCGCGGCACGGTGAGCGTGCCGAAGCCGGCCAGGAACGCCGCGTCAAGCAAGGTTTCCGCCGACATCCGCGGTGCGCGCCGGCGAACCGTGGGTAAGACCCGGACCGCCGTTCGGATAGGTCATGTAGGTAGCGGGCATTTTCGCGATCAGGTCGGCGGCCTCCTGCAGCGCCGCATGCACGGCCTGCGCAGGCCCTCCCGTGAAACGCGCCCCGACCCGCAGGTCGAGACGCGGCACGAGGCCGGCCAGAAGCGCGCGGAACCCCTCCCCCGCAAAGCCCAGCCCGTCTGGGCCGGCATTGCGTGGCGCCTGCGGCAATCCGGCTTCGACCAGCGGCAGGTAAAGGCGCAACCAGTTGAGCGCGACCAGACCAAGCGGCAGCACGACAGTATCGTCACCTCGCTCGTCGGCGAGGCCGGCCTGGCCGTCGGCGGCGCGACAGAGCGCGCGAAGCAGACCCAGCTTGTAGGTGGCGCTCTTCTGATCGTTGAGAATCACGTACCTCAGCAACGGCAGCGCGCCCGTGCCGTCATCCGGAAGCTGGAGCGCCACCCCGGTCCAGGACACGTCCCCACGCGCCATCTGATCCGGCATTTCCGCGACACGGGCGACCAGGGCGCCATAGCCGCGGGCGAGCCGCTCCACCTCCGCGAGCGACACCGGATGCATCGCCCGTTCGACCTCGACCGGCCCCTGCCGGAGTGTCAGCGCGACCACGCCACCCGGACGCAGCAGACCCAGCAGCTTGCGCATCGCGCGCTCGCGCTCACCGGGCGCGACGTGCTGCCACACACCGCTGAGCAGGATCAGGTCGAAGGTGAGGCCGAGCCGGTGGACGACCGGCAGCGCGGGCAGCTGATCCGCTACCCAGCGCATCTTCGTGCCGGGATGACGGCGCTCCCCTTCCGCGCGCATGGCGGCCGACGGTTCCACGGCAACAACATCATGTCCAAGCCCGGTCAGCCACGACGCATCGCGGCCAGTGCCGGCCCCCACATCCAGCACCAAGGCCGGGGCCGATGGCAGCAGACCATCAAGCCAGGCGTGGAGCGTGGCTGGATCGAGCGCCTCATACGCAGCCGCCACGGCAGGGGCGTGATCGTCATACCAGGCAAAAGGCGGGGGTTGGACGCTCATGGTGAAGAACCGTCTACCATTTTGCCGGTCAGTTCTCGCAGCGGCGAAGCACCATGGCAACGATCGCGCGGTTGGAAGGCAGCGCCATCGCGTATCCGAATGCCAAAGCGGGCTTTGCCACGGTCAATGACCTTGTGCCCTCCCCTGCCCTACGGAGCCGCCGTCAGGATCTTTTCGACCTCCAGGACCGCCTTGGCCGCCCAGCCTTCGTTGCAGGGCGGGACATCCGGGCGAAATTCCTCATAGAGGCCCAACTAACGAAATGCCCTCACAGTACGCATAGGCAGACAAGGGGTAAATACAGAGCAGAAAAACCACGAAATAAGGCAATATTCGTAACGTCATGTGGGTCTCGATACGAAACCGTCGGATCTCTCCGATAGACATTATCTATCTGTTTTGACTCACTACTGGTTGCGGGTTTTTGGCCAGGCCGGATCCACCGGTAGTGCGTTGGAATCGCTGAATTCTGGCCCTCAAGCCTGATTCGAGACACGCTCCCTCTTTTTGGGGGACGAAAATGACGAAACGTGCGTCCTGGCGGGAGATTCCGACCGAACTGAGCCTTGATCGGTTCGAGGAATTTATCTTGCCGCACCTGACCTTTGGAAGCCGCGGACCAGCGCCGAAATTGTCCCTCCATACGCTCTTCAATTACATATTGAAACTACTCTACCTCGGTTGCCAATGGAAGGAACTGCCCATCAAAAAGGACGCCACCGGGCGCCGCGAGATCCACCACGTTCGGATCTGGCGGACGTTTCGCCGCTGGGTGGCCGATGGCTGTTTCAATGCGATCTTCGAGGGGACGGTGTTGACGCTCCATCAGGCGGAGCTGCTCGACATCTCGATCATCCACGGCGACGGCACGACGACAGCGGCGAAGAAGGGTGGTGACAATCGGCTTCAGCGGGCACAAGAAAATCAAAGGCGACAAGGTGGTCGCGTTTTGTGACCGAAATTGCAATGTGATCGCGCCGTTCATTTCAGCGCCCGGCAATCAGAATGAATCACCGCTCCTCCGGGACGCGTTACCTGAGGTGGCGCGGATCGAGGGTTCCATCGGCCTCGATCTTCGCGGCACGATCGTGAGCCTGGATGGCGTTTACGATTGCTCACGTAACCGGAAGGCGATTTTCAATCGCGGCATGGTGCCGAACATCAACCCGAATCCCAGAAACCGGCACTCCACCAAACGCGGCCGCAAGCCATTGTTCGACGCGGCGATCTTCAAGGAACGGTTCAACACCATCGAGCGTGTGTTTGGCTGGGAGGACAAATTCCGCCGCCTGCTGCTCCGGTTCGAACGCCTCAGCGAGCTGCATTACGCCTTCAAGTCATTGGCCTATGCGATGATCAATCTACGCCACTTCTGCTGACATCGGCGTTTCCCGGCACTCGGGTTGTGATGGCGCCATGCCGCGCCATGATTTCGCACGTCCGCAGAATGAGGAAAATGACGCATTTCAGGTTATAATGTTACTGAAGCGCCGCATTTACGTTGCGACTACGCATCTCCGACGGACCGTCAACGTTCCACCAGGCTGGCCGGGTTGGAAACCCGCAACGAGTAGCCTATAAAAGGATAAAAGCTCCCTTAAACGCAATACGATCCGGCCATGGCTATGGGCTGCCAGCCTGCCGTCTCGCGGGGGCATCGTGAGGCAGCGACAGCGCGCATCCGGCGGCTCGATCCGGCCTTTCAGGTTCACCTGCGGCAATAAACGCTCGTTAGACGACCACTTCTATAACTTGAAAATCCTCCGCCGGGCGGTAGCTTGTCGCCAGCCATCAACTTGCCCGCCTGCGGCTCAACTTACCCCAAGTGGCTAGGCCGGTGGGAAGTTTTCTTCCGGCGGCCCAGCGAGATCCGCGAGTAGCGGCCCAAGGTCCTGGGCAGTGTGCAGAACCCGCAAGATCAGCGCCGGGCTGGTTGTCGGATCGTAGACGAGCAGCAGACCAAAGCGCGGCAGCGACCAAAACCGAAAGGGATCCGGCAGCAGGTCAGGGCGTCGACGTCCGAGCTGTGGACGCCGCCCCAGACGCTCGCCCGCATCCAGAACCGCGCTCAGCAGTCGCTCCGCCGTCGCGGGGGCCGCGGCATTATCGAGTAGCCAGCCAACAGCACTATCGAGATCGGCAGCCGCTTGCGGTGCAAAATTCCGAAACCGGCTCACGCCGGGGTGGCGCTCCTCCGCGCGATGCTCGCGCGAACCTGGGCCGCGACCTCGTCGCCGGTAAGGTATCCGTCGCGATCGCCTTCCTCCTTAGCGGCCAGCACCGAGGTCAGGAGCTCAGCACGCGCCCGCTCTTGGCGTTGCAGCAGGCTGACCCCGGCCGCAAGCAGATCAGCCTTGTCCCGATAGCGTCCGGCGGCAATGGCCTCGGCTACGAACCGCTCCAACTCGGGAGGAAGGGTCATGTCATCCATGACTTAGATCATACGGCGGCAGAGGGTTTTCGGAAAGGATGGCGTCACGCCGCGATTCTAGTACGCGGCATCGGTGAAGCGCGACACGGGAGCAAACCCGACTTTGGTGGCTGATCTGTTAGCCTTGGCTCGGACGATCGTGACTCGTGTTTCGGCGATTACGGCAACACGCACTAAGGCGTGGTAATGGTTTTCGTCGTATTCGGCGCCTGATCGGGTTCTTCCCCGCAAAGGTCCCAAACGCGACATAGGAATCAGCCTAACGTACTGGTTTCAGGATCTATTTTGCCATTTCATTCCCCCTAAAATGTCACTGTTTTAGGTATCCGCTTTTGGGGGAGGATCGGTGCGGTCTGTTATCCGATCTATGGGGAAGTCCACCATGCGGAGCTGGGTTGTGTCATCAGAACGGCGGGCGACCTTTGAGAGCGCCTGAATATGAGACGGGTTCTGATACAGATTTTGGCGTCATTCCCCGGTATTTGGCGCGCGTAACGCAAACGAACGTCTGTGAAACGCCGGCGAGGCTCGGATCTCAGTGGCGGATCGGGTTTCGGCCCGGATTGGATGGTCGTGAACCAGGCCCCGGCCTATCGAAATCCTATGTCGCGTTTGGGACCTTTGCGGGGTTTGACCCCGAGATGGCCGAGCAGGCGCAGGACCTGCTGGCCGGCTCCGGCTGGCTGCCTGAGCCGCTGCGCACGCTTGGCCAGGCGGCGATCCGCGTGGCGGCGATCGCTGGCGCCAACGCCGAGCCGGCCACCACCGTTCTGGCCGAGGCCGATGGCCAAACCACGAGGGAGCCAATGGCGGAACCGATCGACGAGCCGATCGAGGACCCGACTGAGGACCCCACTGGGAGCTGGCAGTCTGCGGCGGATTAGTTTACTATTTGTTCTTGTCGTCTGACCCGGAGGCCCGCCGGCAGTGGCGGGCCTCTCCGCTTCGGAGGCCGCCATGGTGGACCGAATTTCCGACGTCGCGCGCCGCCTGGCCGAGCAGGCCGAGGCGGTCTGTCGTCACTATCTCCCGAACGGCCGCCGGGACGGCCGCTACTGGCTGGTCGGCGATGTCCACAACACGCCGGGGCGCAGCCTTTATGTGCGGTTGAGCGGATCCGCCTCCGGCCAGGGCAGCGCTGGCCGTTGGACCGATGCGGCAACGGGCGAGTATGGCGATATGCTCGACCTGATCGCCGCCGCGCGCAGCCTGGATGGTATCGGCGCGGCGCTGGATGAGGCAAGACGGTTTCTCGGACTGGCACAATCGGCCCCGTTACCCCAACCGTCACCCCAGTGCCCTGCTGCCGGTTCGTCCGCCAGAGACGGCCCTGCCGCAGCCAGTTCAGCGGCTGACGTCGCCGGACCGTTGCAGCGCGCCGCTCGCGCCTTGATCCCGACCGCTGTCCCGGCCGGTTCAGCCGAAGCCGCGCGCCGTCTGTTCCAGAGGTCCTCGCCGATTTCCGGCACGCTCGCCAGCACCTATCTGGGGGCGCGTGGGATCGCTGTGGCCCCGGAAATGACCGCGCTGCGCTTTCATCCCTGCTGCTGGTACCGGTCAGAGACTGACAGGCCAGAGGCTGACAGCCCGGACGATACCCGCGACACCTGGCCGGCGCTGATCGCGGCGGTCACCGACACAGACGGCGCTGTCACCGGGATCCAGCGCACCTGGCTTGATCCGTCTGGCGGTGCCAAGGCGCCGGTCGCCGTACCCCGACGGGCGATGGGTCACCTGTTGGGTCATGCGGTTCGCTTCGGCACCGCGGACGCCGTGATGGCGGCTGGCGAGGGCATCGAGACGATGCTGTCGCTGCGCCAGATCATGCCCACTCTGCCGCTGGCCGCCGCGCTGTCGGCCGCCCATCTCGCCGGCCTGCTGTTCCCACCCGGGCTCCGCCGGCTCTACATCGTCCGCGACAACGACCCCGCGGGACGACGCGCGGCTGCGGCGTTGACGGCACGGGCGCAGGCCGGAGGGATCGCGGTGCTGACCCTGGCACCGGGGTTGAAGGACTTCAATGACGACCTGCGCCAGTGCGGCCCCGAAGCGCTCGCCACTTCGGTCCGGGGGCAGCTCGCGCCGGACGATGCTATCCGGTTCTGGCGATCACCGGCGCCGGACGAGGGGGACAGTTAAGTGGGGACCCGCACGCGGACTGAGGACGCTGGCGTCAGCGTGGCGGAACCCGGTTGGGAGAGCCGCACCTCGGCCTTCTGAGAGGGCGATCGGAGCGGAGCCGGCACGGGCCGGCAACGGCTGAGGCCGGCTATTTTCCGCCGGCGCCAGGACATCCCTGTCACGACATCCCCCGCGCCAGCGCGCGGAGATCCTGGCGCCTTTGCAGCGCGAAACAAAATAGCCGGCCCACGCCGTCCTCCGCTGCGCTGCGGCCGCTCGGACACGGTCCGGCGGTGCAAGCCCGTGTCGCCCCCGCTCTTCGACGCCTGCGAAGGCCGCGATCGGCGCGGCCAACCGGAGCCACACCACGATGACCGACGCCTCCTTTTCCGACCGCGAGCCGCCCCACCTCGCATCCCCAACCGCTTCGCTGCTGATGGAACTTCAGCTCTATGGACATCGTCCGTTCCAGGACGAACCAGACCCCAGACCGCTGCCGGAAGAGCCTATCGTCCGCACCGCGATCGCCGATATCTTCGATGCCCTGGTTGCCACCCTCACCGATACCCGCCTGGAGCCCGATCTCGAAGACCTGCTGTGGTCCACCGTCAACCTGTTCCACCGCGCCGCCGACCGGGTCGAACGCGAACTCGACAGCAACGAGCAAGCGCAGAAGCGCAGCCAGACCGAGCAGGACGGCTCGGAGATCCGTTCGGTCGAACTCGAGCGGCTGTTGGCCGAGGGCATGATGCTCATCGAGCGGCGCAACGCCTTCGAGGTGATGCGCGACCAAGCCGCCGAGCTGTTCGAAACCCATACTGGCGCCGCCTGGCGGCCACGCACAGGCTCGAAGGTGAACCATCGCACCCTGACCGCGGCGATGATCGACAGCCGCGATTTTCTGGCGGCCAAACGCCGGGCCGACACCGAGGTGATGCTGCCGCCCGGACCCAAGGTCGCCTTCACCGGTGGCTATGAGTGCAACGACCATACGGCGATCTGGGCAGCGCTCGATCGGGTGCAGGCCAAGCACCCCGGCATGGTGTTGCTGCACGGCGGGTCGCCGAAGGGGGCCGAGCGTATCGCCGCCTGCTGGGCCGATGCCCGCAAGGTGCCGCAGGTCGCCTTCCGGCCCGACTTCACCCGCCACAGGTTCAGGCATCAGCGACCGTGTTGCACAGAGGCGGGTCCCGAAAGTACGGGGACGAAATTCCCCCTTACCCTATCTGTTATTTAAGCGATACGGACATAGTTCGGGCGTCCCAACGCCAGCATCCGGTTCAAGGCAGCGGCGGCGACGGCAACCTCAGTCGCCTCGGTCTGGTCGGTGCGCGATCGAAGCGCATCGCCGATCACGCGTTTGTATCGGCCGATCGTCGCCTCGACCTTGGCCCGCAGATTGTAGCCGCTGGCTTTTTGCCAGGCCATGCGGCCGCGCTTGACGATCATCCCGAGGTGGTGGTCGCGCTGTGTCGGGGCGGTCTCGGCCGAAGCGCTCGCCACCGCACCGGCCCGCGGCGGCACGATGACGGCAGCATCTGGATGACGCTCGGCAACCGCTTGGCTGACTTGGTCCTGATCGTAGCTGCCGTCGGCGATGAAGGAGGCAACGGGGTCGGCGATCTGGTCGAGCAGCCCGCCAGTCATAGCGGCATCGTCGATATCCCTTCTGGTCACCTCGACGGCGACGATCTCGCCGCTATCGGCATCGACGCCGATATGCAGCTTGCGCCAGGACCGGCGGCGGGACGTGCCATGCTTTTCGGCCAGCCATTCGCCGGCTCCGCCGAGCTTCAGACCAGTGCTGTCCACGAGCAAATGCAGCGGGCCGGTTCCAGCCCGCCGGAGCGGCGGCACCTCGAGCGTCCTGGCCCGGCGGCTCAGCGTGGAATGGTCCGGCACCGCGAGATCAAGTCCGAGCAGTCCGATGATGGAGCCGATCAGCCCCTCGGTCTGCCGCAACGCCAGGCCAAAGACCATGCCCATCGTCAGCGCCGTGGTGATCGCCAGGGCCGAGTAGTGCGGCTGACCGCCTGGCGTGGTTCGCGGCTCCGCCCGCCACGCCTGGACCACCTCGTCCGTGAACCACACGGTGAGGCTGCCTCGCCGCTTCAATGCCGCGTCATACTCCGCCCAGTTCGTGACCCGATACCGGGGCTTCGGGATGTGATGGCGGTGTTCGGCATGGTGTTTGAACGGCACGGCAGAACGGTTCCAGGGAGGTAAATGGGCTTCCCAATGTGTGTCGCCATCCGTCCGCCCGCAACCAGGACCGGGTCCATGCAACACAGTCCGGGACGTGACACCAACCTTCATTCTGATCGAGATCCTGGACTTCCTGGGCGCCAGGAAGATCGTGCGGCCAGGCCATACGGCGCTCCAGACCATCATCAGCGAAGCGCTCACGGCCGAGCGCCGGCGGCTCGGGCAATTGATCGAGGACAGCGTGGACGCCGATGCGCGTACCGCGCTGCAAAGCCTTCTCATACGTGAGGAGGCCCTGTCTCAATTGGCCGCTCTCAAGCAACCGGATGTTCAGGCGGACCGGATGGCCAATGCTTCTCTGAGTAGATTCCGAGGGTATCGCCATCTCACTTCGTCGCCTATGGCCTGCTCTATGCGTGGAGCAGCCCAGGCCGTCGCTCCCGGACTTATAGGTTGCTGGAACCCAAGAAAGGCTCCGAAACAATGAATATGACTCGGCCTTCTGGTGGCGTTATTTTGGCGAAGTTTACGGATTGGTGCTGGGCCGACGTCATGGCCTCCGCTACCTCGTGACCGACACCGGCAAACTCGGCCAGAAGAAGCTCATCCGTCAGCAAACAACCCTAGCCAAGTTTGGGGAATTTGCATTGCGGTCCGGCGATCTGGACGAAATCCTGACAGAGGCTTGTCGCGTGGTTGGGCAAGCTCTCGGCACCGACCTTGCCGCTGTCATGGAGTTGCAGGATGGAGGTCAAGTCCTGCTTATGCGCGCGGGCGTCGGCTGGAAACCCGATACCGTCGGTAGAGCGACTGCCAGGGCAACAGATGATACCTCCGAAAGCCATGCGCTAAAGACCGGAGAGCCGATGATCTCTCCAGACATATCCAAGGAGACTCGGTTCGTCTATCCGCCATTCCTGACCGACAACGGTGTCAAGGCTGTCGCCAACGTCATTATCATCGGCGGCCCGGACAAACCCCCGTTCGGCATCCTCCAGGTCGATAGCCGCACGGTCCGTAAGTTCACCGGCGACGACACGGCCTTCCTGCGCAGCTACGCCAACCTGCTAGCGGCTGCGGTGGATCGTAAGCAGATGGAGAATGACCTAAAAGCGACAGTGGTCAGGCGCACCCATGAACTGGCCGCAGCGTCCCTCCTACGAGAGGAAGCGGACCGAGCGAACCAGACAAAATCAGAGTTCCTTGCGAACATGAGCCACGAAATCCGCACACCCATGAACGGGGTGATCGGGATGACCGATCTCCTACTGCGGACTGACCTTGACGTTGCCCAGCGCAAATATGCGAACGTGGTTCATCAATCAGCAGAAACGCTGATTAAGCTGATCAACAACGTCCTCGACATATCAAAGTTGGAATCCAATAAGGCTGAACTAGAAACGATCGATTTTAGGATTGGCGATTGCGTCGATCAGGTGATTCCGCTGCTGGCGCCACTGGCGGCGCACAAGACGATCGAGTTCGTCGCTGAAGTCGATGAAAGTGCCCGCCGGGCTCTCAAGGGCGACCCTGTGCGGCTTCAACAGGTCATGCAGAATCTGCTCTCGAATGCAATCAAATTCACTGACGACGGAACGGTCAAACTTACGGTCAGGGGAAGGGAAGTTGCTGGTAGTCAGACGGCCCTGAGAATCGAGGTGCGGGACAGTGGATGCGGTTTCGCTGCAGCGGTCAGGGAGAAGCTGTTCCAGACATTTCGGCAGGCGGACGGATCGATCAACCGTCGCTATGGTGGCAGTGGACTAGGACTGGCCATTTGCAAGCAGATCGCCACCCTGATGGGAGGACAGATCGGTGCCGAAAGCGAGCCGGGCAAAGGAAGCTTGTTCTGGGTTGATATCACTCTGCCTCATGGAGACGACCGAGCTATTGCACAGAAAATTGTGGGCAATCCTCTGTCCGGGCTGCGCGCCCTTATCGTTGACGATAACGAGATTGATCGGGTCATTTTCGAACAGTACCTCGTCATTCATGGAATGATCGTGACGACGGTCGATAATGGGGAAACAGCGATCCATCTGATCGACGAGGCTGCCACTTTGGGCAGGCCATTTGACATCGTGATCACGGACCACAACTTGCCCCGAATGGCCGCCGTAGAGTTCGCGCGCGCCCTCCACGCGCGTATGGGAACGCGGACGCCTCCCTTGGTTCTGGTTTCATCACTTGCGATACCCCAGGGGTCTGATCCAGAGCGAGCCTCGTTCCAAGCATGCTTGGCCAAACCACTGAGAGGCGCCGATCTAATGGCAGCCCTTGTCCGCGTCCTGTCTTCCTCCCGAATTCAGAGCAACGCCCTACATTCATCAAACGATAAATATACCGAGAGCGGCAGAATACTGTTCGTTGACGACAACGAAGTCAACTGCTTACTGGGAGTGACCTTGCTGGAAGAGGCCGGCTACGTTGTTGAGACTGCGAAGGATGGCGCGGAGGCTGTCAAGGCGGTCATGCTCGGCGTCTTTGGCGCAATATTCATGGACATCAAGATGCCCAAAATGGATGGGGTTCAGGCGACACAAGCCATCCGTGGCCTGCCGAACGAAAAGAGTCGGGTGCCAATAATCGGCCTCACGGCTAACGCTATGGTGGGCGATCGGGAAGCCTATCTTCGGGCTGGAATGAACGATTATCTATCGAAGCCGCTCGATGCAGACAAGTTCTTATTGATGGCTCATCGATGGACCCGCTTTGCAAACGCTGCAACGATGCAGGATTTAGGACCGGGCAAGCCCGAACCAGGGAGAGAATTCGACCCAATTCCGCTTCTCGACCACTTTGTGTTTGGTCGGCTTCAGGATCTGATTCCAAAGCCGAAGTTCGAGGCCATCATTGAGAAGTATCTTAACACCGATTTTCTTGCCGGAATCGAAAAAGGGTCAGGCGAATACGACTTCAAGAAGCTTGAAGACTTGGTACACGATTGCAAGGGTACATCGTCAAATTTGGGTGCACTGCGTCTCCGTGCGGTCGCAGAACGGTTTGAATTAGCTTGCCGTGCCAACAATGCACCTGAAATGTCGCGCCTGATACCCCAGTTGCGGCAAGTAACTGATCTGACCCACATCGTCCTACGGGACCACGTACATGCCTGAGGACCCGATGGCGGTCCATACCCAGAGGCTGATTTACCACCCGCCAGTTGTTTAGGTTCTGTTGCAGCTTTGCGACGCCGACCTGGTCGGGTAGACGCCGTGGGATGACCAAACGTCGACAAGCGGTCCAGGTTTCGCCGGATCAGTCCTTCAAAGGGCCGCAGTTCACCGCCGAGGTGATCCTGTGGGCGGTCCGGTGGTATCTGATGTTCCCGATCAGCTACCGTGATCTCGAGCTCATGCTGCTGGATCGTGGCGTGGAGGTGGACCACACCACCATCTTCCGTTGGATCCAGGCCTATGCTGTCGAAACTGGAGAAGCGCATCCGGCCGCACCTGCGCATGACCAACGGCTCCTGGCGGGTGGACGAGACGGCGTGGTTCAAATCAGGGTCACACGGGGAGGCGGGTTGACGCTGGCTGGGCGGATGATGGCACGCTGACGTTTTCGGGTGTGGTGGGAATATGGCTCGACGCGTTGGCGCAGCGGCGAT
>JBEKLE010000082.1:0-18010 GCA_050010355.1 Rhodopila sp.
GTGGGCGCGTTCGATGCCTTCGTTGACGGATTCGGTCAGGCCGAAATCGTCGGCGGAGAACGTGACTGTTTTCATGCGGTGGTGCCGAAAGCGCAGAGTTCCGTGTCGCGTTTCCGGGTGTCATACCACTCGGCGTTTACGCTGACTGGTATGCGCGTAGGGTTGGCGTGGCGGCTGCGCGCAAAATCAATGAGATACCAGCGGGCCGGCCGTCGATTGAAAAGTTGACTTTTCGGCCGGCTGGTATCAGAGGCAGACGAAAGAAATGGGTACCAACAGATGAAAATGCATAATTCTTGCGATCCCGGCATCTGACCCGTGGTCCCTGACCGGCACGCCTTTTTGGAGTTGAATGTCAACTGTGGGTCGGCACTGGTTTGGCAGTCAGATTCGCTGTGGCTATCAGCGACATATCATTTAGGTCACGATCAGCATCGCAGAGCGTGGATGGTCGCACCTTTGTGCACCAGGACGTTTGACAGTCGACACTACTGTGTGCCACGACGTTTCATGTCCGACGCACTGGTGGGCACTATGACGTTTGACGGCCGACACCTCTTCACGCGGCTCTCCTGCCCCTACGTTCCCCTAGCTAGGCCGCGTGGTGGCGTTCCCGCAGGAACTGGAAGAACTCCACCCCTTCGCGCAGGCGGCGTTTCATCATCTGGGGACTGCGGACCATCTCGCTGACGATGGAGGCGATCTTTGGCGCGCGGAAGTAAAAGCGCCGGTAGAACGTCTCCACGTTGTCGAAGATTTCCGTGTGCGACAGATGCGGATAGTGCAGCGGGGCAATCTGCACGCCGCTGTCGTCGATCAACTCGGCGTGGTCGGCGTCGAGCCAGCCGTTCTCGATCGCCTGCTTGTAGAGGAACGTGCCCGGATACGGCGCGGCCAGAGACACCTGGATGGTGTGCGGGTTGATGTCGGTCGCGAACCTGATCGTTTCTTCGATTGTCTCTTTTGTTTCCCCCGGCAGGCCGAGGATGAAGGTGCCGTGGATCTTGATTCCCAGTTCATGGCAGTCCTGGGTGAACCTGCGGGCGACGTCGATCCGCATGCCCTTCTTGATGTTGTAGAGGATCTGCTGGTTGCCGCTTTCGTAACCGACCAGCAGCAGGCGCAGGCCATTGTCCTTGAGGACCTTCAGCGTCTCCCGCGGGACGTTCGCCTTGGCATTGCAGGACCAGGTGACGCCCATCTTGCCGAGTTCTCTGGCGATTGCCTCGGCGCGGGGGAGGTTGTCGGTGAAGGTGTCGTCGTCGAAGAAGAATTCCCTCACCTGCGGGAACATGATCCGAGCGTGACGGATTTCCTCGGCGACGTGGCCGGGCGAGCGGACACGGTAGCGATGGCCGCCGACGGTCTGCGGCCACAGGCAGAAGGTGCAATGGGATTTGCAGCCCCGGCCGGTGTAGAGGGACACGTAGGGATGCAGCAGGTAACCGATGAAGTAGTCTTCGATGCGCAGGTCGCGCTTGTAGACCTCGGTGACGAAGGGAAGCTGGTCCATGTCCTCCAGGATCGCGCGATCTTTGTTGTGGATGATGACGCCGGCCTTGTTGCGGAAGGAGATACCGTCCACCGAACCGTAGTCGCGGCCTTGGGCGATCTGTTGGATGGTGAAGTCGAACTCGTTGCGCGCGACGAAGTCGATGGCGCCGCTCTGGGCGAGGCTTTCGGCCGGCTGCACCGCCACCTTTGCGCCGACGAAGCCGATCTTCAGCGAGGGGTTGGCCGCCTTCAAGGCCTCGGCGACCTTCACGTCCGAAGCAAAGGACGGCGTGGAGGTGTGCAGCACGCAGAGTTCGTAGTCGCGCGCCTGGCTTGTGACCGCGGCGAGGCCAATCCGAGCCGGGGGGGCGTCGATGAGCTTGCTGCCGGGCACGAGGGCGGCGGGCTGGGCCAGCCAGGTCGGGAACCAGAACGATTTGATCTCGCGTTTCGCCTGGTAGCGGGCCCCGGCACCGCCGTCGAAACCGTCGAAGGAGGGCGGATGCAAGAACAGGGTTTTCATCATCGGGCGTTGGTTCCCTGAAAGGGCGAAACAGTCACAGCTGGCGTCGCAGGCCGGTGGGTTGATGGCGGAGGGGTGTCGGCGTGCAAACCGTGGCCGCGCCAATCGACCTGGCGTCCCCCATAGCTGGCCAGCATCACGGCCACCGACAAGATGTCTCGAAGTGGCAGAAGCCAGACCGGGCATGAGAATGCAAGGGCCGTGGCGGAATTGCCGCTGTGTCCGGCCGGCGGGCACTCGGCCCAGACAGGTGCCAACGCCCTGTCCACACCGTTGGCGGCGATGATCCGCAGCACCCAGGCAATGAGGAAAAATCCGTCCGACCAGGACGAGCCACCGGCGAGAAGGATGGTCAAAAGAGCCCAGGCCAGGGGATACTGCAATGCGGAGGCTGCGAAACCGGCCGGTTCCAGCGCCCTGATGGTGCGCGCCCAGCGCAATTCGTGGCGGAACAATGCCGAAAGACTGGCCTCCGGCACCGTCGTCAAGGTGACGGTATCAGCCAGCGCGACCCTGAGGCCGAGGGAGACGATCCGCCGGCCCAGCACGTTGTCATCGGCGAGATGATCGACCAGCGCGGGAAAGCCGCCAATTCGCTCCAGATCCTGGCGGCGGAGACACATTGTCGCCCCGAGGCAGTCCTGCCGTCCGAGGGCCCGGGCGAGGAGCGCGCCGGGGAGGAAACCATGCGTGATCTGGGTAGCGCCGAGCCTGGCGGGCAGATTTAAGTCCATGAACCGGCGTGTCACCGCCCGGCTGGGGTCGGTGACCCACGACTTCGCGGCCTCGGCCCTTCGGGTACGGCGCCCTGGTGCTGGCTGTGACGCCAGCGGCAGGCGGATCACGGGCAGACCCGCATACAGCGTGGTGACCACACCAACGCCCGGCTGCAGCAGAGCCGCGACGAGGCGGTCGAGGTAATCCGCGCGGACATGGATATCGGCGTCCGCGATCACCAGGATGTCATGCCGCGCCGCTGCCATCATGTTGATCAGATTGCCGACTTTGCGATTCCGGCCATGCAGGCTCGGATCAACCACGAGTGCAATATCCAGATCGGGATGTCCCGCCTGAAGACGATTGACGACGGCTGCCGCGGGATCGGTGGCGTCCTGCACCCCGAAGACGATCTGAAAGTCCGGGTAATCCTGCCGGCACAGCGTTTTCAGTGCGGCCTCCAGCAGGGGTTCGTCGCCATGGAGCGGCTTCAGCAGCGTCACGGGTGGCCGGACGGAGGGCGCGGCCGGCCGCCGGCGCGTGAAGGAGGCGACGAGCCGGGCCGCCACCAGCGCCTGTGCCAGGCCGATACCTGCCAGACAGGCGCTGGTGAAGCAGAGGCTGGCCAGTCCGATACTGACGAGGCCTATGCTGACGAGGCCTATGGTGACGAGGCCGGGGGCCACCTCGCCCAAGCCGGTCATGAGGTCAGGGTGCCGTCCGACAGGTCGGCGATCTTGCGGTGCAGGCTGGTGATCAGCGCGTCGGCATCGCCGATCGCCAGGATATTTCGGAAGTCGGACCGCTGTACGGCCACCCGGCTGATCGAGCCCTGCAACAAGACGTCCACCGCCCGCCAGGTGCCGCTCATGCGCATCACATAGTCCAGCCGCAGGCGTCCACCGCCGACGCTGACGATCTCGGTGCCGACGATCCGATCAGCCCCGGAGTCTCGCGCACCCGGCATGATCTCGAAGCGTTCGCCGTGATATCTGCTGAAGTTGGCGACATAGGTCGCAATCGTGAACCGCCGGTAGGCGTTCAGCAAACGCATCCTGACGTCGCTGTCCATGTTGTCCCAGTGCGGGCCAACCGAGACCTTCAGCACAGTCTCCAGATCGAAAACCTCATCCACCACGGGTGCCAGGGCGTCGAAGCGGCTGGGAAACGGCGGCCTGTTCCCCGCCCGCATCATCGCCTCGAGCGCGTTGTGAAGCTCCTGAAGCGGCTGATCGAGGGGATCGGCTACGTCGGCCCGTGCCGAGCCGTCCGGCAACGCGCCAGACGCACCGATGGCCGACAGACCGGCCGAAAGCAGCCAAGTGCGTCGCGTCAGATTGATCATCGCGTGACGGTCATCGCGAGGTGATGACTTTCGTTGAATGCACGCTGGGCATCTTGACCCCCATCGCCGCCAACGCCACCGAAACGATGTCCTTGGCCGATAAACCGGCCTCGACCAATTGTCTGGTCTGGGAGTCGTGATCGATAAAAACGTCCGGCATCACCATCGGCCTGATTTTCAGTCCGGAATCGAGCAGCCCCTTCCAGGCCAGATGCTGCATCACCTGGGCACTGAAGCCGCCAATGGAAGCCTCCTCCACGGTGATCAGCACCTCATGGTTTCGGGCGAGCTGCTCGACCAGCGCCGTGTCCAGCGGTTTGGCGAAACGGGCGTCGGCGACGGTGGTGGGGAAGCCACGCGCGGCGAGTTCGTCGGCCGCCTTAAGAGCGTCGGCCAGACGCGTGCCAAGCGACAGGATGGCGATGCTTTTGCCCTCGCGCAGGATGCGTCCCTTGCCCAGCGTGAGCACCTCACCTTGTGCCGGCAAGGCGACGCCGGTGCCTTCGCCGCGCGGGTAGCGGAAGGCGCTTGGGCGGTCATCGATGGCGACGGCGGTGGCAACGACGTGGACCAGTTCCGCCTCATCGGATGGTGCCATGATCACCATGTTCGGCAGGCAACCGAGGTAGGACAGGTCGAAGCTGCCCGCATGGGTGGAGCCATCCGCCCCGACGTAACCCGCCCGGTCCATGGCGAAACGAACCGGGAGCGATTGCAGCGCCACGTCGTGGACGATCTGGTCATAGGCTCGTTGCAGGAAGGTGGAATAGATCGCACAGAACGGCTTCATACCCTCGGTGGCCATGCCGGCGGCGAAGGTGACCGCGTGCTGTTCGGCGATGCCGACGTCGAAACATCGGTCGGGAAACACTTTCCCGAATTGATCCAGGCCGGTGCCGGACGGCATGGCAGCGGTGATCGCGACGACCGCGGGGTCCTTGCGGGCCTCGGCGATCAGCGCGTTGGCGAAGACCTTGGTGTAGGCGGGCGGCCCAGGGGGCGCCTTGGCCTGTTCGCCGGTGATGACGTTGAACTTGGAGACCCCGTGATACTTGTCGGCGGACTGTTCGGCCGGCGCGTATCCCTTGCCCTTCTGGGTGATGACATGAACCAGGATCGGCCCGGTTTCCTCGGCTTCGCGCACGTTGCGCAGCACGGGCAGCAGATGATCGATGTTATGCCCATCGATCGGTCCGACATAGTAGAAGCCCATTTCCTCGAACAATGTCCCACCGGTCAGGATGCCGCGGGCATATTCCTCGGCCCGCCTTGCGGTCCGCTCGATACCGCGCGGGAAGCGCTTGACCATTTTGACGGCGAGTTCGCGCAGCGTCAGGAAGCTGCGTGATGACATGAGCCGGGACAGGTAGGCGCTCATGGCCCCGACCGGCGGGGCGATGGACATGTCGTTGTCGTTGAGGATGACGATCAGGCGCGGTTTCAGCGCACCGGCATTGTTCATTGCCTCGTAGGCCATGCCGGCGCTCATGGCACCGTCGCCGATGACGCAGATCACGTTTCGATCCGCCGGGCGATCCTTGGGGCGATCGATGAGGCGATCCAAGGGGCGATCGATGGGGCGATCGGTTGGCCGGTCCGGGCTGTTCACGGCTCGTTCGGCATCACTGGTTTCGCTGTAGCGAGCCGCCTTCAGGTCGCGGGCGATGGCCATGCCGAGGCCGGCGGAAATCGACGTGGAGGAATGTGCCGCACCAAACGGATCGTATTCACTTTCCGACCGCTTGGTGAAGCCGGACAGGCCGCCGCCCTGGCGGAGGGTTCGTATACGGTCGCGCCGCCCGGTCAGGATCTTATGCGGGTAAGCCTGATGCCCGACATCCCACAACAGGCGGTCGCGTGGCGTGTCGAAAATCGCGTGGATGGCGACGGTGAGTTCCACGACGCCCAGCGACGCGCCGAGATGTCCGCCGGTGACCGACACCGCATCCACTGTCTCGGCGCGCAGTTCATCCGCCAGTTGTCGCAACTGTTCGGCGGAGAAATTGCGGAGATCGGCCGGGTAGCGAACGCGGTCGAGTATGGGGGTGGTGATCGGGCTCATCAAATCTCCTGTTCCAGGTCAGCTCCGCCGGGCAACCACGAATGCCGCCAAGTCTCGCAATGTTGCCGCACGATCGCCAAATCCGTCGAGGTGGTCGGCGGCCTGCCGCGCCAGCATGTCGGCGTGCGCGCGGGCCAGTTCCAAACCGAGCACCGACACCATGGTCGCTTTGCCGGCCGCGGCATCCTTCCCGGCGGTCTTGCCGATTTCGGTTTCGTCGCCTTCAACATCCAGCAGGTCGTCGGCGATCTGAAATGCCGCCCCCAGATCGCGCCCGAAGGCAGCGAGCAGGTGGCGTTGCTGCGACGTCCCGCGGCCAAGGATAGCGCCCGATTCCGCGCTGTACTGGATCAGCCGGCCGGTCTTGAGGGCTTGCAACCGGGTGACCGCGGGTCCGTCCAGCGCCTGCCCCTGGGTCACCATGTCGATCATCTGTCCGCCCGCCATCCCCCGAGCACCGGTCGCGGCGCCGAGCGCCATGATCAGTTCGCAACGCGCCTGAGGGTCGGAGTGGGTGTCGTGTTCCGCCAGGATCTCGAAGGCCCGGCCTTGCAGGGCGTCGCCGGCGAGGATGGCGGTCGCCTCATCGAAGGCCTTGTGTGTGCTTGGTTTGCCACGCCGTAAGTCGTCGTTGTCCATCGCCGGCAAGTCGTCGTGGACCAGCGAGTAGGCGTGCATCATCTCGACCGATGCGGCAACGCGGGCGGCGCAGGTCTCGTTCACACTGAACAGCGCGGCCGTTTGCACGACCAGGAAGCCGCGCAGCCGCTTCCCACCGCCCAGTGTCGCGTAGCGCATGGCCTCCGCAAGCCGGCCCTCCGCGCCCTCCACGGCCGGAAGCAGGACGTCCAAAGCCTGCTCCACGGTGGTTGCCGCGCGCGCCATGTCCTGCAGGAGACCGATCGGGGCAATGGTACTGTAGGACGCCACACGGAGCCTCGTGACCAGCGGCTCCGCCCATCGGGAGCCGACGCCCTTGCGGATAACACGTCAGACCACGTTGCGCATGGTAACCGGCGCGCGATCATCGTGACTGTTGCCGATTTGCCACGCCTGCTGCGGTTCAAAGTGTGACGTGGGCGCACATCTCGAGAACACGGTCAGGTGCGAGATGGCAGCTTCGACGAACTGTCCTATGTGACAGATCTCATGCGGCTCAACAGCTCGGCTTGCCATGCTTCGGTATACGCAGTCCTTCGATGCCGCACGGCGTTGCGGTAAAACGCCCGCGCTGCCATATGCCGACATGCCGGGTCCGGTATCACTTGGGAGACTATCTCCATGATTCGCGTCGTCCTCGCGCAACCCCGCGGATTCTGTGCCGGTGTGGAGCGGGCCATCGAGATCGTCGAACGAGCGCTCAAGAAGTACGGGCCGCCGATCTATGTACGTCACGAAATCGTGCACAACCGCCATGTGGTGGAAGACCTACGCATCCGTGGTGCTGTGTTCGTGGACGAGCTGGACGAGATTCCGCCGGGATCGATCACTGTGTTCTCGGCGCATGGTGTGGCGAAACGGGTTGAGGAAGCGGCCTCCGAGCGCGGCTTGCCGGTGATCGACGCGACCTGCCCGCTGGTGGCAAAGGTGCATAACGAAGGCCGCCGCTATGCGCGGCAGGACCGTGAACTCGTGCTTATCGGGCATGCCGGGCATGCCGAGGTGGAGGGGACGATCGGCCAGGTGCCGGCCAAGGTGCACCTGGTGCAGACGGTCGAGGACGTGACGCTGCTCAACGTAAGGGACCCGGAAAAACTGGCCTACATCACCCAGACGACACTTTCGGTCGATGACACGCGGAGCGTTATCGTGGCGCTGAAGGATCGGTTCCCCACGATTGTCGGACCGGATGTGCGCGACATCTGCTACGCCACGCAGAATCGCCAGCAGGCGGTGCGCGACCTGGCGCGGTCCGTGGATATGATACTGGTTGTGGGGTCTTGCAATTCCTCCAATTCCAACCGTCTGCGGGAAATTGGCCACGAACTCGGCAAGCCGTCGTATCTGATTGATGACGCCGACGCCCTGCAAGCGGCGTGGTTTGAGGGGATCGCATCGGTTGGTGTCACCGCCGGCGCATCGGCACCAGAGACATTGGTTCAGGGGGTTCTGGACGGGCTACGCCGGTTCGACTCGATAGAGGTCTCCACCCAGGATGGGGTGGCAGAGGATGTCCGGTTCCGCTTTCCCGCGGAACTTGCGGACACATAAAGGAACAACACAACATGACCGTTCCGTTGAACCAGGCCCTGCGCGTCGGGGCCTATGTCGTGAAACAGCATCTTATCGGCCGCAAGCGCTACCCGCTGGTGCTGATGCTGGAGCCGTTGTTTCGCTGCAACCTGGCCTGCGCCGGGTGCGGCAAAATAGACTATCCGGACGAAATCCTGAACCAGCGCCTGTCGGTGGCGGAATGCCTGGAGGCTGTGGACGAATGCGGCGCTCCGGTTGTCGTGATCGCCGGCGGCGAACCGCTGCTGCACAAGGAAATCCATCATGTCGTCGAGGGGGCCATCGCGCGCAGGAAATTCGTAATCGTCTGCACCAACGCGCTGCTGCTCGAGAAGAAGATGGATCTGTTCAAGCCGTCAAAGTGGTTCTCGTGGTCGGTTCATCTGGATGGCGGGCGGCGGGAGCACGATATTTCGGTTTGTCAGGACGGCGTTTACGACCGTGCGGTCGCGGCGATCGCGGAATCGAAGCGCCGGGGTTTCCGCACGATCATCAACGCGACGCTGTTCAACAATGCCGAAGCGGACAAGGTCGCGGCGTTTTTTGACGACGTGATGGCGATGGGGGTGGATGGGATCTCGGTTTCTCCGGGCTATGCGTATGAGCGGGCGCCGGACCAGCAGCATTTTCTCAATCGTTCGAAGACGAAGGAGTTGTTTCGCGGCATCTTCCGCCGGCAAGGGCAGGGGACCTGGAAGAAGAAGTGGGCGTTCAATCAGTCATCCATGTTCCTGGACTTCCTGGCCGGCAACCAGACCTTCCATTGCACACCATGGGGCAACCCGACCCGCACCTATTTCGGCTGGCAGCGTCCCTGTTACCTGCTCGGGGAGGGTTATGCCAAGACCTTCACGGAACTGATGGAAACCACTGACTGGGACAAATACGGCACCGGTAACTACGAAAAATGCGCCGACTGCATGGTGCATTCGGGCTACGAGGCGAGTGCGGTGGCGGAGACGGTTCGCAAGCCGTGGCGAGCGGCCGCCCAGGTGCTGCGAGGCATCCGCACCGAAGGGCCGATGGCGCCGGATATTTCGCTGGAGCAGCAACGGCCCGCGGAATACGTGTTCAGCCGGCATGTCGAGATGGCCATGAAGCGGATCCGCGCCGCCCGGAAACCGACCGAGGACGTGGCCGACGCCGCGGACTGACGAGCCGCCGTTGCGTGATGCGGATTTGCCGCGCGTGGCATGAAGCCCGGGGCCATGCCTATACCAACCGGTCGAAACATTGACTTTTCATTCGACGGTCGGCCGGCTGGAATCGAATTGATTTTGCACGCAGCCGCACGCTGCCTCCCCCTAGCAACCCCGCGCGCATACCAGCCACCGTAGATGCAGCGTAACCGCCGACTGGTAGAAATGCGCGCGATGCTATTCGCCGAACCTTTTTCGTTAGCGGTTTGTTAACCAATTTCGAGTATGTTTTGTGTCGGCGTCCTCACCGGGTTTACAGCCAAACGGGTTCGAAGCGTAATTTTTCAGGCTTTTTTAGCCCACCATCTCAGCAAACTGTATCGATCGACAATGATTTCAGATGAACCGGATGAGGACGCCGACGACGAGGGCGTGATGGACACGCTTTTCGGCCCGGATGCCGGGAAGCCGGACACGGGCGGAGGGATCATCGCCGAGAATGTCGAGGACTGGCCCCCGTCGGGTCTGCGCGACCTTGCGCTGAAATTCGACGCCAGGACGCTTGCCTGGTTCAAGGCGAACCATGCCGATTGGCGACTGGCCATGGCTGCCGTGCTGCGGGCCTGGATCGACGGGAAAGCGCATATGCGGCCTGACGGCGAGGGGCGCGGCTGAAAGGCCTTCCTGTGTCCGACTGCGCGGTGATCCCATCGGCTCGCCGTCACATCCCACGCGCACGCCGGGACACACGTCGGGCGTCCGGTTAGCCCGATGCGGTCCAACCCGCTTCAAGGCTAACTTGGAGCAGTCAGAGCGCACTATCTCTTTATTTAAGCGGTCGCCCCGACTGTTCCCGTTAAGGTGATGGTGCTCTAGCGCGTTGCGCGCTTGCCGTTGCCGGCCGAGGAGCGGTTTGCTCGTGAGCTGACTACGGCATGGCTGACGGCCTCCGAGCCACCCCGTGCCTGCATGAACGCCTTCAGCACCTCATTGATCCGCGTCTGGTAGCCAGCGCCGAAGCCGCGGAAGAAGCGAAGAACATCTGCGTCAAGGCGCAGACTGACTGCCAGTTTCGGCTCCCGCACGTCGAACACCAGATCTGTTGCCCAGCCCACGCGGGGCGATTCAACCACCGCACGCGTCGGTTCTGCGGCCTTTGCCGCGGCGGAGCGAGTGCGCGGTTTCGTCATTTGTGCCTGGCGCGGCCTGGATTGTGCGATTGCGCCACGGCTTGTCTTTGCCATTCGATTTCCTCCGTTGCATCGAGCCTGGTTGGTTCCAGGATCGGATAAGCGCGCTGACCACTGCGCGCTACACCAGATGTACGCACGCCTGTGGCTACGGTCAAGCGGTGATTGGCGACCCCATATCTTTCGAGCAACGGCCACGCGGCGTTCGGATCGGAAGTTCGATCAGGAACGGCCCGGAGCGCCTCAGGGAATGGGTGAGCAGGTCGCCGAACCCCTTGGTGCTGTCGGTGCGCGCGGCCTCCAGGCGGCCAAGCACGCAATGCATGACAGGAACGCGGTCGAGCGCTGCGACGAAGTGCATTTCAGACGTGCCAGGGTTGAACAAGCACGTCGTAACGCCGCTTTTCAGCAGCGAGTGCACAAGGCTTTAAGCATTTGGCCGGCCTCCCCTCGTCATGGCCCTGGGGTTATCATTGAGGCTGAGCGAACCGCTTTATTTACCCGGTTTGTCATATCTTGACCAGAGACGGGGGATGCGCGTTTGTTGGCGCCTGGTTCAACAAGAACGGCGGGGACCGTGCGTCTCACCCGCCGCGCCATTCGCCTGGCTCAGCGGAGGATATTGCCATGAAGACGTTCGCCATGGTCGGGATCATGCTTATGGCGGCTGCGCCGGCGTTGGCGCAGACCGCCTCGCCGGCAGTGAACGGGCCGGAGCCGAATACGCCGGCTGCGAGAGCAGCGAACCCCGCGACGGCGGAAGAGCAGGTCAATCAGCGGATCGCGCAGATGCACCAACGGCTGAAGATCACGGCGGAACAGCAGCCAGCGTGGGATGCATTTGCGCAAGTGATGCGGGATAACATGACATCGATCGCGACGGCGTATAAAGAGCGGAGCGCGTCAGTCGCGACCATGTCGGCGCCGGACAACATGCGGAACTTCGAGCAGGCGAGGGCGGATGACATCCAGAAGCTGGCTGCCTCGTTCCAGACTTTGTATGACGGGATGTCGGACGATCAGAAGAAGATCGCCGACGCGATGTTCCGCAACTATGATGAAAGTGGCCCGCGGCGCAGGAACGCGCCGAAGTAGGTGAGGCGAGGGGGTAGGGCGCTTCAAGACTGACTGCAAACAGTCAGCGGGCTCTATCTCTTTGTCTGAGCGAGCAACTTTATCACCCCGACTGTTCCAGTCAGGGTAATGTTGCTCTAACGCCACGGTCACAGCCGGTCGCGCAGGCGCCGGCGCCCCAGGGTTCTGACCTGGGCACCGGGCGCCATCGCCTTGATCGCCGCCTGAAGTGCATCGCGCTTTGCATGGATCGAGGCAATCACCGGACCCATCGCCACGCCTATATCCACCAGCACGGCCTCGGATAATTGAAGGCTGGCCTCGATCGTTTCGGGCACCGCGTCAGAGGCGCCGACCCGATAGAGATGGGCAGCGTGCGCCGCATCCCGGGCGCGCGCGACGATCAGCAGATCCGCTCGTTCGGCACGCGCCGCTGCCACAAGTTCGTCGGCGACGTCGGTATCGTCCAGCGTGACGACCACCGCGAGGGCGGTGTCCAGGTGGACGCGGCGGAGCAGGTCGATGCTCGTCATGTCGCCGAAATAGACCTTCTTGCCGAGCGCGCGCTGGCGCGCAACCCGGTCGGGATCGCGGTCGATGGCCACGTATGGAACCTTGTGGACATCCAGCATCTCGGCGACGGTCTGACCGACGCGGCCGAACCCGGCGATGATCACGCTGGGCGGCAACGCAACGTCCGGCAAGAGCGCCACGGGATGGCTCGGTGCTTTCGGGGTGAGGCGCGGGGCCAGCCTGTCCCCGAGCTTCGAAAGCGAGGGGATTGTTGCCATCGTCAGCGCCGTAACGAAAAGCACCACGCCGGCCGTGTCGGGCGCCAGGAGGTGCTCGCTGGTGGCTACGGCGACGATGACGAAGCCAAATTCGCCGCCGGGGCCAAGCAGCAGCGCGCCTCGTACGCCATCGCCCCAGTGAAGGCCAAAGACTCTCGCCAGTGGGGCGATGAGCAAGAGTTTCACTAACGGCACGCCGATCGCGGTTCCGGCTACCAGCAACGGGTGAGCGCCTACGGTGCGGATATCCAGGCTCATGCCTACGGAGATCAGGAACACGCCGACGAACAGGCCCTTGAACGGCTCGATCGTGACCTCGACCTGACGGCGGTATTCGGTGCCGGCCAGCAGCAGCCCCCCGATCAGGGTCCCGAGCGCCATGGAAAGGCCCGCGGCGGCGGTGGCGAGGCCGATCGAGATGACGACCAGCAGGCATGCGGCGACGAACAGTTCGGCGCTGTGGGTGCGCGCCACACTTCGGAACAGCGGACGCAGGACGAGGCGGCCGAGAGCCCCGATCACGGCGACAGCCAGCAAGGGCTGGCCGATTGCGAGACCGAGCATAGCGGGGGAGCCCATGTGGCTGGTCGCGCCAAGCGTGCCGATTGCGAACAGGACGGGCACGACGGCCAGGTCCTGGAACAGCAGGATGGCGAAGCTGGCGCGCCCGGTGGGGGTGTTGAGCCGCTTTTCCTCGGCCAGGACCTGGATCACGACGGCGGTGGACGACATCGCCAGAGCAAGCCCAACTACCAATGCGCCGATCCAGTCTTGTCCGAGCAATGTCGCGGCGGCGGCCAGCGCGGCCGAGCAGACCGTGACCTGCAGGGCGCCGAGGCCGAACACCAGCCGGCGCATCAGCCAAAGGCGATCGACGGACAGTTCCAGACCAATCATGAACAACAGCGACGCCACGCCGAGCTGAGCGACGGGTTCGATCGATGCCGGGTCGGTGAGGGTGATCGCGGAGAGCCAAGGCAGCCGGGGTGCGAGCCTGGTGATGCCGAAGGGTCCCACGACCACGCCGACGAGCATGAACCCGACTACGGAACTGACCCGCAGACGATGAAAAAGCGGGATGACGACGCCGGCGGCGCCTAGGACGACTAGCGCCTCTTTGTACTTAACTAAGCTGTCGGCTTCCATGCGGATCAGTTTAGCAGGCCAGCGGGTCGCTTTGCGACGAGGCCTTCGCCCCTCGACCCCACGTCATGCGAAGCGTGCATGCGCACGACGGGCCGCCGGCCCTTGGAACCCCGGACAGCGCCGGAGCTTGGCACGTGGGATTGGTGGCGCTACATCATGGAATGGGACAACGCACTGCGGGAATCGTCGCCCATGATCAACAAGATCGTCCAGTCCATGGAAGATGCGATGTCGGGCATCAAGGACGGCGCCGTGGTCCTGCTGGGCGGGTTTGGCGCAGTTGGCCAGCCCAACGCCCTGATTGACGGCCTAATTCACCAGGGCGCCAAAGACCTCACCGTTGCCTGCAACAACGCAGGCGTCGGCCATGTCGGTCTTGCCCGGCTCATGGAGCTCGGCCGGGTTCACAAAATCGTCTGCTCCTTCCCTCGCAGTTCAAATCCCGTCGTGTTCGAGACCCTGTACCGCGCCGGCAAGATCGAACTCGAAATCGTCCCCCAGGGCACGCTCGCCGAACGCATGCGCGCTGCCGGCGCCGGGGTCCCCGCGTTCTTCACCGCCACCGGCGTCGGCACCAAAATGGCTGTCGGCAAGGAACACCGCGAGATTGACGGCCGTACCTACATCCTGGAACACGCGCTGAAAGGCGATGTCGGCTTGGTCGAGGCGTGGGAGGCGGACCGCTGGGGCAACCTGACTTACAAGCAGGCCGGCCGGAACTTCAACCCGATCGTCGCCATGGCCTCCGACCTGACCATCGTACAGTCACAGCATCTCCGCGAACTGGGCGAGATCGACCCCGACCACGTCGTCACCCCCGGCATCTTCGTAAACCGTGTGCTGCACGTGCCGTACGGCGACCCATCCGGCTTCTGAGTCAGGCTTTCACACAGGGAGACACACCCATGTCCGCCACCGCAGCCGCTTTCAAGCCGTTCAGCCGCCAGCAGATGGCGCGCCACGCCGCCTCCGACATCCCTGAAGGCTGGTATGTCAACCTGGGCATCGGCATCCCCACCCTGATCGCCGACTACGTCCCGAGCGACCGCGAAGTCATCTTCCACTCCGAGAACGGTGTCCTCGGCATGGGTCCCGCACCCGAACAGGACAAGATCGAACCCTGGCTGATCAACGCCGGCAAGCAGTACGTCACGCTGCGCGACGGGGGAAGCTTCTGCCACCACGCCGACAGCTTTGCCATGATCCGCGGCCAGCACCTGGATCTGTGCGTCCTCGGCGCCTTCCAGGTTGCTGATAACGGCGACATTGCCAACTGGGCGACCAGCGAGAACGACACCGCCCCGGCCGTCGGCGGAGCTATGGACCTTGCCGCCGGGGCCAAGCGCCTGTGGGTGCTGATGGACCACACCACCAAGGACGGCACGCCCAAGCTGGTGAAGAAATGCACCTACCCGCTGACCGCGCCGGGTGCCGTCAAGCGTGTCTATACAAACCTGGCGACGATCGACGTGACCGATCGCGGATTCGAGGTGCTCGCGATTGCTCCCGGCCTCAGCTTCGAGGATCTGCAGGCGCGGACCGAGGCCAGGCTGCACATGACATGGCGGACTGAGACCTGACGGGCAGCTTCGTCGGGGGCGCTGCCTGCGCGCCTGTCGTGGCGTGTGGCGAGCCCGTCCTTGGGCGGGTGGAAGCTATCGGCGGAACGCCGGCATTACCGCCTCGGACAGCCACTGGAACTGGTCGAGCATGATTGCCTCGGGCGTGCCCATCGGGGTGCTCAGGTTGATGTCCTCCATGCCGGGATAGCGGGCCTCGAGTTCCTTCAGGTAGGCGACCAACTCCTCCGGCGTGCCGGCGAACCAGGCGCCGGTCTTCATGTAGTCCTCGAGCCTGGGGACGCCCGCCTCGTACCAGCCGCCCCGCTTGCCGATCGCCTCGACCTGTGCCGGTGTGGCGCCTGGCAGGAAGCCGAGGGGTGCGAACATCTTGGCATGTTCCTCGTACAACGGTCGGAGCGCCGCCACCGCTCTCTCCCGGGAGTCCGCGAGGTGGAAGAACAGGCCGAGCATAAGGTTCTGGCCGAGTTTGAGGTCCTGACCAGCGCGGGCGGCGGCGTCCCGGTACGCGGTGATCGGGCCTTGCTGCAGCGTTGCGGCACCGCCGCCGACCGCGCCCTTGATGCCGTGCTTCACCATGAAGTCGAGGCCGCGGGGACTGGCGCTGACGACGGGCTGCCAGGTTTCAACAGGCAGGTGGATCGGGCGGGGGACCAGGGTCAGGTCCTTCAGGGTGTAGCCGCGATAGGGCACCTCCGGCGGCAGGGTGTAGTGCTTGCCGTGGTGCGAGAAGCGCTCGTTGTTGAAGGCCTTGAAAATGATCTCGACCTGCTCCTCGAACAGTTCGCGGTTGGCGTCCTGGTCGATGATCGGGGCGCCGAAGGTTTCCACCTCCCGCGAGTGATAGCCGCGGCCGACGCCGAAGACGGTGCGTCCCTTGGTGAGGATGTCGGCAACGGCGTAGTCCTCGGCGAGGCGCAGCGGGTGCCACATTGGGGCGATATTGAAGCCGCAGCCGATCTTCAGGGTGTTGGTCATGTGCGACAGGTGAACCGCGAGCATCAGCAGGTTGGGGATCACCTCGTAGCCCTCGTGCTGGAAGTGGTGTTCGGCCATCCAGAGGGTGTCCCAGCCGAGGCGGTCCATCAGGACGGCGACGCGTTCGGACTTGCCGAACACGCCGGCGAGGTCGGTGTTGGAGAAGCGGCGGTCGTTGGCCGGGGTGGCGTTCTGGCCGTGATCCGGGAGGTCGATGTGGCCGGGATAGACGGTGGAGAATTTGGAGATCATGGATGGATTGCTCCCTGCGTTGTTGTTCGGGGCTTTTGCGCTCTAACGAAGATAGGCTGACGTGGATCTCCTGTCAGTTCTGGCGCAGCAGCTGAAGCCCGCAGAGCGTCGCCATGGGTTCAAAGTCGGCGTCGCACTGAAGCAGCTTGTGACCATGTTCAATGCAGAACGTGCCGATTAACAGGTCCGCGATCTTGTTCATGGTGACGCCCGCGGCGCGCAGTCCTCGATAATGGCGCGCGGCTTTGGCAGCCATGTGCTCGCCCACCATTGCAACGACGGGGAACGATCTTATTCCGGCTTCGAGCCTGGCCGCGTGGATCTCATCGCGTGCCCCTGCAAAACCTCGGTCAACACGATGTTGCCGATCAGGATTTCGTCTGCGATCGCGGGGTCGCGCAGCGTTCGCACGGCGGCCACGGGCTGGTTGCGCAGGTTGGCGATCCAGACCGATGAATCAACGACTATCAAACCGGCTGACAACCCGGGCGGCCGTGTCGCATGGCATCAAGATCGCCTTCCCACCCTGCCCCTGCCATGTCGGCGATCGCGAGGCCTTACGGTCACCTATGATGGGGTCGTGGTGGGTCAGTTTTTTGTCGACCTGATCGTCGAGCAGGCGCTGCTGACCGCAAGTGCCTGGGATGAAGGGCATCGTGCGCAGTGCGTCAACTACCTGAAGGCATCCGGCTAGCCGCTTTGCCTGCTGCTTAACTTCGGGAAGTCGCGACTAGAAATCAAGCGGGTGGCGAATGGCCTGTGATCCCGCCTTGATCTGCGTTCATTCGTGTGCATCCATCCTTAATCTGCGCAAAAATCTGGCGGCTGCGATCCGCACCGTCCGGCGGGTTCAGCCCGCTAACAGGGTTCGCCCGATTGCGCTGGGCGACGGGGCGGGATCGCCGGTGTCACCCACCGTAATAGACGGTGTCGCCGAGATCCTTCATCTCCAGGATCGCGGCGTCGGCGCGACCTGTGGGAGGGGTCATGACGTATGCCTCGGTCACCTCACCGACGACGATATGGTGGTCGCCGATCTCGACGATCTGGGACACGGAGCATTCCACGGCGGCTACGGCTGCGTCCAGGATCGGGGAACCGTTGGCGCCGTGATGGAAGTCCTGGCCTGAGAGTTTGCCGCCCTCGACCTTTGCCGGTTTGAAGAACGTGAAGGCGAGGCCCTTCTGGTCCTTGCCCAGCATGTTGAGGGCGAAATGGCCGGTGCCCTTGACGACGGTGTGCGCGCCGGAGTCGGCCTTCACGCCGACAGCGACCAGCGGCGGGGTGAAGGAGCCTTGGGTGACCCAGTTGACGGTGGCGGCGCCGACATTGCCTTTGCCGTCGTCGGCGGTGAGGACGTAGATCCCGTATGGGATCATGCGGAGAGCGGTCTTTTTGGCGTCGGCGTCCATCGTGTTTCCCCTGGGATGTGTGGCCAGGGAAGGTTTTAGCCGCCTGCCCTGCTGTTGCACAGGGCAGGCGATTGC
>JBEKLE010000083.1:0-32669 GCA_050010355.1 Rhodopila sp.
GCGCCGCGGATGGCGCGGAAGACCGCACCGTGGGCGACGACCAGCACCAGCGGCGGACGCGCGGTGCAGCGGTTGATGGCAGCGACCGACCGGGCGGTCAGCGCCGGAAAACTTTCGGCACCCTCGGGCGTCAGCAGGCCGTCCACCCATTCCTGGAAGCCCCAGGCCGCCATCGGCTTGCCTTCCTGCACGCCAAACGAGACCTCGCGCAGGCCGTCGTCGAACTGCACGGGCACGCCGAGTTCGGCCGCGGCAATCTCGGCGGTGACGCGGGCACGGGACAGCGGGGAGGAGATCAGGCTGCGAATGCCGCGGTTTCGCAGCAGCAGGGAGGCAGACCGAGCCTGGGCGAGCCCGGTCTCGTTGAGGGGGACGTCGACGGACCCCTGCGACAGGTCTTGTGCGTTCCAGTCGGTCTCACCGTGACGCAGGAACCAGAACGCGACGGGATGCACCTTGTCAGCAGGGGGAGCGCTCATTGATCAGGCCAGCCCTTCCTGTTGCAGCACGCGCTGGACGGACGGACGGCCGAGCATGCGGTCGAGGTGGGCGGCGCAGTTCGGCGGAAGTGCGATGCCGACGCGCTTCGACCAGAACTCAACGTAGAAGATCGCCGAGTCGGCGATGGAGAACGGGCCAACGGCGTAGTCATTGCCGGCAAGCGCCTTGTCGACGAGGGCAAAGCCTTTCTCGGCGATTTCCTTGCCGCGGGCTTTGACCGCGTCCTCATCCGCCGGGTTGGGGGTGAAGTTGGAGGAGCGGAACTGGCGCGCGAAGCCCTGCATGTGGATGGTGGCAACCGCGTAGTCGGTGAGTTCGAGGGCTCGCGTCTGCTGGTCGATGTCTTCGGGCAGCAGGTTGGCGGAGGGGTTGGTCCTGGCCAGCCAGTAGGCGATGGCGGGGTATTCTGTGAGGATCGTGCCGTCGTCGCGGGTCAGGGTGGGGACCTTGGACTTCGGGTTCACCGTGGTGAAGGCGGGCTTGTACTGCTCGCCCTGCTGGAGGTTGACGCGTTCGGTGTCGTAGGGCTTGCCGATTTCCTCCAGGAGGACATGGATGCCGATCGAGCAGGCGCCGGGTGCGTAATAGAGTTTCATCTGTTGGTTTCCTTCCGGTTAGTGCCAGGCGCCGACCGCAGGGCGGTCAAGGCCAAGGTTCTCGCGTAAAGTAGCCCCCGTGTAGTCGGTATGGAACAGGCCGCGGCGCTGCAGTTCGGGGACGACAAGCCGGGAAAAATCCTCATACGCGCCCGGAACATGGGACGCCGCGACAACAAACCCGTCGCAGGCCCGCGTCGAAAACCATTCCTCCATCCCGTCGGCGACGTCCTTTGGGCTGCCGACGAAGCGAGGGTGATCGTGGAAAGTCCCGCGGCGGGTGATGTCGATGAAATCGCGCGGCGTGGGCAGGCGGTTGCCAAGTTCGCGTTTGATACGGTCGCGCATGCCCTGCACGCCGGTCCAACTGTCCAGTTGTTCCTGGGTGAACGGCTTGTCGATCGGCTGTTTGGAGAAGTCGAAGTTGAGGACTTCGGATAACAGTGACAGACTGTCGATTTCTTTCGGCAGCGTGTCGATCAGGGCGGCGTTGTCTTCGGCCTCGGATCGGGTTTCGGCAACGACGGGGTAAACGCCGGCGCAGACAAAGACCTTCTCGGGGTCCCGCCCGGCCGCCTCCACCTGCGCCTTGAAGGCGGCATAGTCCCGCTGGCCCTGCGTCAGAGCGTGGTAGTTGACGAAGATGCACTCCGCCCAACGGGCCGCGAAACGCTGGCCTCGGCCGGACTGACCGGCCTGGATCAGGACGGGGTGTCCCTGCGCCGAACGGGGGACGGTGAAGGGGCCACGGGACTGGAAGAACTCGCCTTTATGGTCGAGGCGGTGGACCTTGTCGGGGTGGGCGAACAGGCCGGTTTCGCGGTCGGCGACGATCGCACCGTCCTCCCAGGCGTCCCAGTGGCCCATGACGACTTCGAGGAACTCATCGGCGCGGTCGTAACGACGGTCGTGCTCACCGTGGGAGAGATGGCCCATATTCAGCGCTTCGCCGTCGTTCATCGAGGTAACGATGTTCCAGGCGGCTCGGCCTTCCGTCAGAAGATCAAGTGTGGCGAAAACCCGGGCGACGTGAAACGGCTCGAAATAGGTCGTGGAGAAGGTCGCGCCGAGGCCGAGGCGCTCCGTGGCCATGCCCATGACGGTGAGGATCGTGATCGGGTCCATTTTGACGCAGCGGATGCCGTTGGCAACGGTATGGGCGTGGTCGCCGCCAAACAGGTCGGGCATGGCGAGACGGTCGTCGAAGAAACCCAGGTGGAATTTGCCGGCTTCGAGAGCTCGGCCGATGCGGCGGTAGTATTCGGCGGACGTAAAGTCCTGGCGGGCTTTCGGATGGCGCCAGGAGCCGACGAAGTTGGTGCAATTCTGGGCCTGCAGGAAGCCGACCAAGGTCATCTGGCGCATCGTTCGGGTTTCCTTGCCGCCGTTCCGATCACTCTATACCGAACTGTGATGGATCGTGAAAGTCTCGGCACTAGGTCGAACTGACCGTCACACCCCTGCAACGGACGCCGCGGTCGATGCGACCGCCGGGTTCGGTGTGACGACACGGAATCCGTGCGGCGCACCGCCACGCGTCCGAACTGAAGGCGCTGGCGGACGGCGGCGGCGAACCAATCAGGATCTGCGGGATCGAGGAACGGCGGCTTATTCCGCGGCCTGACTGAGCGTCACCGCCTCATACGGGAAGCGCTTCACCTTGGCCATGTTCAGCCCCTCGATGCGCAGAAGCCGGGTATCGCCTGTCCGTTCCGGCGAGTGCAATACGCCGACATCGTAAAGATAGGCATCGCCGGGCTTCATGACGTAGTCGTGGTTGGCAACCGCTTTGCCCGGCGCGCCATCGGTCGGGCGGGCGACGCAATCCCAGTCGGTCATGACCGTCTCGCCGGCGGCCTGGCCATAGATCGCCCAGGACGGGCCGTGATCATGCGGCTTGCTGCCCTTCGCTCCGACGTAGCCATGCGCCAGAATGGCGAAGCCGAGTTCGGCATCTTCATACAGCAGATGCCGTTCCGGCGTGCCGGGCGGGATGTAGGACGCAACGAAATCCGGGTCCGCCAGCGCCTGCTCCACCAGCTTGCGCACCTGCTCCCGGCCGGGCGTGCCCGGCTCGGCCTTCAAGGCGGCATGACAGTCAGCGGCGAATTTTTCCAACGTGATGGCCATGAGAGATCCTCCGGTGAATCGGCTGTTCGAGCAGATCATTGACGCACACGATCATGCTCTAGCGACGATACGGATAACAACTGCCGCGATCGAGTGTGATGCCGTAATGGGCTCCTAACGCCGCAATCGCATCGGCATGTTCGGGATAGGGGTCGGCATTGGCCGGGCCGACGACGATGCAGCCCCCGCCCCTCCTGCCGTTGGGCGGCAGCATGGCGGTGACCAGCGCGTTGCCGTCCTGGTCCCGCAACGTCAGGAACAGCGGCATAGCGCGCCTGATGTGGGCCTCCTTGTTGATGTCCTGTTCGATGAACACCGACGTGGTCGGGTGAAAGGCGTCGACGGCGCGTTCCCGCTCCCGCCGGTAGTGCTTTTCCACCGCGTGGTGCATCTCAAGGGATTCGGCCACGGCTTCGCCTTCAGTGACAAGACGGAACCAGGTCCGGTTACGTGGTGCGTCGCAGACATACTCCATGCGCGATCCTCCCCGGCTGGATTGGTCTGAGTCGGGAGCATAGAATGGAAACGGCCGGCGATCAAACGGCCGGCGCGACGGGGGGACAAGAAAGCATGCCGGATACGTTCGATTATGTGATCGTTGGCAGCGGCGCGGCGGGGTCGGTCCTGTGCAGCCGGCTGACCGAGGATCCGAACGTCACCGTCTGCGTCCTGGAATGCGGACCGCCCGATCGGCACCCGTACATCCACATCCCGGCCGGCTTCATCAAGATGCTTTTCAACCCGGCCTACACCTGGCAGTTCCAGACCGAACCGGGCGAAGGCATCAACGGCCGCCGCATCCCCACCACCCAGGGGCGCACGCTCGGCGGGTCGAGTTCCATCAACGGCATGATCTACAACCGCGGCCAGCGCGAGGATTTCGACCAGTGGGCGCAGCGCGGCAACCGCGGGTGGGGCTATGTCGATATCCTGCCCTACTTCAAGCGTGGCGAACGGCGGCTTGGCGTCGGCGACGACCGTATCCACGGGCGAGACGGCAATTTGCCGGTCACCGACAATGACTGGGCCCATCCGGCGATGGAGGCGTTTATCGCGGGTGCCCAGGAACTCGGGATGCCGCGATGCGCCGACTACAACAGCGGCGACAGCCAGATGGGTGTCGGCTACTTCCAGCGTCTGATCCACCGCGGATACCGGCGTTCGGCGGCGCGGGTGTTTCTGCATCCGGCGCGGGCGACCGGGCGGGTGGAGGTGCGGACGGATGCCCGGGCGGCACGCATCCTGCTCGATGGAACCCGGGCGACGGGCGTGCGGTATGCGAACGATCGTCATCGTTCGGTGCGGCGCGACGTGTTCGCCCGGAAGGAGGTTATCGTTTCCTCCGGCACCGCGAATTCGGCCAAACTGTTGCAGTTGTCGGGCGTCGGGCCGGCCTGGCTGCTGGCCGATCTGGGCGTGCCGGTGATTGCAGATCTGCCGGTGGGGGAGAATTTCCGCGACCACTATTCCGCGCGCATCGTCGCCGGCGTGAAAAACGCTCGCACGATCAACGAAATGGCGCAGGGTTTGGGCCTGATGGGAGAGATCGCGCGCTGGGTGACGGGAAGACCGAGCATCCTGGCGGTTTCGCCGTCGATCGTGCACTGGTTCTGGAAAACCGAGGACACGATGCGGCAGCCCGACCTGCAGGGCGTCTTCAGTCCGGCCAGCTACAAACAGGGGTTAGTCGGGCTGCTGGACGATTATCCGGGAATGACGTGCGGGGTGTGGCAGCACCGGCCAGAGAGCGTCGGCTATGTTCGCGCGCAGTCGGTTGATCCGTTCGTCGATCCGGTCATTCAGCCGAATTACTTGAAAGATCCGATGGACCAGCAGGTCCTGGTCAAGGGCATGCACTGGGCTCGGAAGCTGCTGCACACGCAGGCACTGGCACGGTATTTCGAGTCCGACGCGTTGCCGGGACCCGACGTCAGTACGGATGACGAGTGGCTGGATTACGCCCGTCAATACGGCTCGACGGCGTATCACCTGATCGGGACGGCGCGGATGGGGCCGGTGACGGACAAGACATCGGTGGTGGACGATCAGTTGCGGGTCCACGGCTTGCAGGGCCTGCGCGTGGTCGATGCGTCCGTAATGCCGAGCATGCCGTCGGCGAATACTTATTCTTCCACAATGATGATTGCCGAGAAGGCATCCGATATGATTCGCGGCCGGGCGCCGCTGGAGCCGGTGCAGGGGATTGCAGCCTAGGCCCAATACCCCGACACTGTGGACGTTTATCGAAGGAGCCGCTGGTGGCCGGATTCAAGAGTACCGAGAAATACATTGCGACGCGCGATCTGGAGGTGGCGGTCAACGCCGCGGTCACGCTGCAACGCCCCTTGCTGGTGAAGGGCGAACCCGGCACTGGCAAGACCGTTCTTGCTCATGAAGTCGCTGCCGCGCTCGACCGGCCGCTGATCGAGTGGCACATCAAATCGACCACCAAGGCGCAGCAGGGGCTCTATGAGTACGATGCCGTCTCCCGCCTGCGCGACGGGCAGCTTGGCGATCCTCGGGTGCATGACATCGGCAACTACATCGTGCGCGGCAAACTGTGGGACGCGTTCGAGGCCGAAGAGCAGACCGTGGTGCTGATCGACGAGGTCGACAAAGCCGATATCGAATTCCCGAACGATCTGCTGCTGGAACTCGACCGGATGGAGTTCTTTGTTTATGAAACCCGCAAGACCGTCGTTGCCAGGAACCGGCCGGTGGTGATCATTACGTCGAACAACGAAAAGGAACTGCCGGACGCGTTCCTGCGCCGCTGCTTCTTCCACTACATCCGGTTCCCCGACCGGGAGACGATGGAGCGCATCGTCCGGGCGCACTACCCCGATATCCGCAAGGACCTGGCGCGGGAGGCGCTGAACGTGTTTTTCCAGGTCCGTGATGTGCCTGGACTGAAGAAAAAGCCCGCCACGTCGGAACTGCTGGACTGGCTGAAGCTGCTGATGGTGGAAGACCTGCCGGCCGAGGTGCTGCGGACCAACGAGAAACAGTTGATCATTCCGCCGCTGTACGGCGCGCTGCTGAAGAACGAGCAGGATGTGCATCTGTTCGAGCGTCTCGCGTTCCTGGCGCGGCGGGGGGTCTGATGTTCTCGCATCTGGTCCTGGCGCTCCGGTCTGCCGGACTGCCAGCCTCGATCATGGAATACCTGACGCTGATGTCGGCGATGAAGGCGGGTGTCGCGGAATACAGCATCGAGGACTTTTACTATCTGGCGCGCGCCACGCTGGTGAAGGACGAGCGCCATCTCGACAAGTTCGACCGGGTGTTTGCGCAGTGCTTCAAGGGGTTGGAACCGCCGGAGGGTATGGCTGTCGAAAATCTGCCGGAGGAATGGCTGCGCAAGCTGGCGGAGAAGCTGCTGTCGCCGGAGGAAATGGCGAAGATCGAAGCGCTTGGCGGTTTCGATGCGCTCATGGACCGGCTGAAGGAACTGCTGGCGGAGCAAAAGGGCCGTCATCAGGGTGGGTCGAAGTGGATCGGGACAGCGGGGACGTCCCCGTTCGGCGCGTATGGCTACAACCCCGAAGGCGTGCGGATCGGGCAGGATGAGTCGCGGCACCGGCGCGCGGTGAAGGTCTGGGACCGGCGCGATTACAAGGACCTGGACGACACAGTCGAACTCGGCACACGGGGGATGAAGCTCGCGCTGCGGCGGCTGCGTCGTTTCGCCCGTCAAGGGGCGGCAACGGAACTGGACATTGCGGATACAATTCGGTCGACGGCGAACAATGCCGGCAGCCTGGAACTGAAGATGGTGCCGGAGCGGCACAACACGGTGAAGGTGCTGCTGTTCCTGGATGTCGGCGGATCGATGGACGATCATGTCAGGCTGACCGAGGAACTGTTCTCGGCTGCACGGACCGAGTTCAAGCACCTGGAATATTATTATTTCCACAACTTCCCCTATGAGAAGGTGTGGAAGAATAACCGCCGCCGGTTCGAGCAGGTGATTCCGACCTGGCAGGTGCTGCGGACCTACGGTTCGGACTACAAGCTGATCATCGTGGGGGATGGCGCGATGAGTCCTTACGAGATCACCATGCCGGGCGGGTCGGTCGAGCATTACAACGAAGAAGCCGGGACCGTGTGGCTGGACCGGCTGTCCTCGCATTATCGCCATGCCGCGTGGCTGAACCCGACGCCGAAACAAAGCTGGGGGCATGTGCGGTCGATCTGTATGGTGAACGATCTGATGGAAGGCAGGATGTATCCGCTGACGGTTAACGGGATCGACGAGATGACGCGGGAACTGTCCCGCTAAAAACGCCTTGGGGAAACGAACAGAACATGAGCCGCATCGACAGGGCGATCAACATCGACGACCTGAAACGCATGGCCAAACGGCGCCTGCCGAAGATCATGTTTGACTTCATTGAGGGCGGCGCGGAGGACGAGGTAGGCCTGCGCACAAACGCTGGCGCGTTTCGCAACATGCGCCTCGTGCCGCGCTACTACGTCGACACCGCCAAACGCGAGCAGCGCGCCAAGCTGTTCGGCCGCACCTATGCCAGCCCGTTCGGCATCGCGCCCACCGGCATGGCCGGCGCCTTTCGTCGCGACGCCGAACTGTATCTGGCGCAGGCGGCGGCTGAGGCCGACATTCCCTATCTGATGTCGGGCGCGTCCAACGCCTCGATGGAGCAGGCCGCCAAACTGGCGGGCAAGAACCTGTGGTTCCAGATCTACGGTGCGCGCGACCGGTCGTTCCAGCTCAATCTGGTCAAGCGTGCCATCGATCTCGGCCTGACAACCATCGCCGTGACCTGCGACGTGCCGGTGTCCTCGAACCGGGAACGTAACCGCCGCAACGGCTTCGTCCGGCCGCTACGCATGACCTTGCCGACCATCCTGGAGGCAATGCTGCATCCGGCCTGGGTCATCAACTACTACCGCGCCGGAGGCCTGCCGATGCTGGAAAACTGGCAGCCCTACGCCCCAGCGGGAGCTACGCCGGAGCAGGTGGCCGATCTGTTCGCGAAACAGACGCCTGACCCCAGCCAGACCTGGCACGACCTGGAGGCCATCCGCAACGCCTGGCCCGGCAAGCTGCTGCTGAAAGGCGTGATGCACCCGGAAGACGCGCGCATCGCCACCGGCCTTGGGGTGGACGGGCTGATCGTGTCGAACCACGGGGGCAGGCAACTCGACATGATGCCGTCGCCGCTGGACGTGCTGCCGATGATCCGTTCGGCCGTCGGGCCGGATGTGCCGCTGCTGCTGGACAGCGGCGTGCGGCGTGGGTCCGACATCGTCGCGGCGCTTTGTCTGGGGGCAGATTTCGTGCTGACCGGACGGGCGACTCTGTATGGCGCAACGGCGGGCGGCCTGGAGGGTGTGAAGAAAGCCGTTTCCATCCTGCAACGCGAGATCGATCTTGTGCTCGGGCAGATCGGGGCGGTTGATCTTCATGCGCTGGGGCCGCGGTTCTTGCTCGACACGGTCCGAGCGGAGGAGGAACGGCGGAACACGGGGGCAATGGGGCCACGCCGGTCGGCATAGATGCGGGATGCCGGATCGCTGCGCGGCGAACGCTCGTCCGAACTGATTCCTGTGCTGATCAGGCCGTCCGCGCCGGTTCTTCGACCAACAGTTGCAGCACGGCCATCCACGGAAATCGCGTATCCAGCACCACGCCTTCCGGGGTCGCGAGCTTGCCGTCCCCGGTGACCGGCACATCGTTCATCGTTACTGAATCCTCAACATTGCCGCCGATCACCGCGATGCGCCCCGGGACCATCGTGTCGACAACGACATCGCAGTGCGAGGTGAACAGCGCCTCGGTCGGCAGATCCTCATACCGCAACCCCTTCGCGGAGCCGCGGCCGAAGCACACGAGGTCCCCCGGACGCGGCGCATAGTCCTGCACGCGTTGGGCGGAAACCAGCCACGCCGTCGACTGCCCCAGCGAGACCCGCCGGGCAGCGTTGATGTAGTCGGCGTGGTCACCGGAATAAGGGAAGCGCCGGCCCGCACCGGCGACCCGCATGACGTAGGAAACGAATGCGGCCGACCACGCGTAGTCGCCGTCAGAATCGGGTGAAAAGACCGCGCCGTGGCCGTCATGCTTGCCGGTCCATGCGCTCTCGGCCGATCCGGCGTTCAAGCCGAACCACCAGTATTCGCCGACGCGCTGCCACAGGCCTTCCTCGCGTTCGGCCTTGACGACCCGGGTCGCGTCGGCGTCGGGATCGGCGATGTTCTGGCCGAACAGCCGCCATTCGCGCAAGGCGATGGCGACAACCGCCTCACGGGTGAACGGTTCATAGGGGACCTTGGCGAAGGGCGGAACGTGGGCGTCGGGCATCGGACCTTCCAGGCATGCGGCGAGCAGGAGCAACGGCAGGATCGGCAACCAGCGCATCGCCGCTCTCGTATCGGCTTTAGGCGGAGAATGCCATGACTTGCAAACGATCACGGGAGTCCCGTGGGCGGCGGCGACGGTGGCGTTTCACCGAGGGGCCGAGACACGCCCGCAAAACGCGCCCGTCCTTGAGGGGATCAACATTCCGTCAGGACGATTGTTTTGGCGACGTCAAGACATCGCCCCCTGGTAATCGGTGATGATCATAGCGATATCGACTTTCGGGTCGACAGGCACCGCCAAGGCGCGGCGACGCTGAAATGGCCGCAGTCTCTCGAAGGCCTGTGTCCATGCTCATGACCCGTCGCGCGGATGCCGGGGGTAAAGTCTGTTATTACCATGTATCAGTGCCGTTGTCTCGGACGGCCTAAGCGATCGCGTCTCGCTGATTGTGGCGACCGCCTTTTGATAAAGTCGAACCCGGCCGCCTCGTTTGACTCTGATTCTGTTGGAACCTGAAGCAATACCTCAAGGAATCTCATGATGCGGAAGAATCTATCGATCGCCCTGAGCCTGCTGGCCCTGATCGGCATCGCTCCGATACTCGGGGCCTGCCACACCACCGCAGGCGCCGGCGAAGACATTTCGGCCGGTGGCCATGCGATCAGCCACGAAGCCAACAAGCTGACCCCGTAGCCACGCGTTTAACGATCAGTCAGGAGAACGAAATTGGCCAAAGGACGAGGCGGCAGGGGCCGCGAAGAGAAGAAACCGAAGGCGGAGAAGAAAGCGGCCGCGACCGCTTCGACTTTTCTGCGCCCGCAGCCGTCGGATCCGAAGACCGCGGCCAAGGAGAACAAGAAATAAAATGTATGGGAGCGGGGTAATCGGCGGCGTAGGGGGCAAGTTCGTCGATGACGCCTCAGGTACAGACGGAGGGCAGGACAAGGCGCCGAACCAAGCCGGCAGCGTGAAGGACACATTGCCTAGCTAACAAACGTGGCCTAACGCCGTTCCGGAAAGAGTTCCAGCAAGCCCTCCGCCGTCGCTTCACACCGGCCGCGTTCAGTGATCAGTCCGGTCACTAGCCGGGCGGGTGTGACGTCGAAGGCTGGATTGGCGGCCGGACTGTCCGCGGCGACGATCCGCATCGTGGCGATCGATCCATCGGCCAGCCGGCCGGTCATTTGGGTGACCTCGTCTGCTGGTCGTTCCTCGATCGGGATATCCCTGATGCCGTCGGACAGCGTCCAGTCGATGGTCGTGGATGGCATCGCCACCCAGAACGGCACGTTGTTGTCGTAGGCCGCGAGCGCCTTCAGGTAGGTGCCGATCTTGTTGGCGGCGTCGCCCGTGCGGGACACCCGATCGGCGCCGACGATCACCAGATCGACCATGCCGTGCTGCATGAAATGGCCGCCGGCATTGTCCGCGACCACAGTGTGCGGCACACCGTGCTTGCCAAGTTCCCATGCGGTCAGCGCGGCACCCTGGTTGCGGGGGCGGGTCTCATCGACCCAGACATGCAGGTCTATACCGGCGTTGAACGCGGTATAGACCGGCGACAGGGCGGTGCCCCAGTCGACCGTGGCGAGCCAGCCGGCGTTGCAGTGGGTCAGCACATTCACCGGCCTGCCCGGACGCGCCGCCGCCTCGATCAGTGGCAACCCGTGGCGGCCGATTGCCTCGTTCTGGGCGGCGTCCTCATCGGCGATCAGCGCCGCTTCGGCGTAGGCAACAGCGACGCGTTGCAAAGGCGGAGTGTTGCGCAGCCGGGTCAGCATCCGCTCCAGTGCCCAGCGCAGATTGACCGCCGTTGGCCGCGTCGCGCCAATCAGGTCCGCGTCGCGCTCCATCGCCTCCGTTGTGGCGTCAGCGCGTAAGGCCAGGCACAGCGCATAGGCCGCGACGGCGCCGATCAGGGGCGCGCCGCGCGTCTGCATCGACCGGATGGCGTGGGCAGCTTCGTCGCGGGTGGTCAGCCGCAACACCTCCAGCGACCAGGGCAGCCTGGTCTGGTCGAGGATGCGAACGGACCAGCCGTCGTCAGCGTCGACCCAGACACTGCGGTAGGCGGTGCCGTCGATTTTCATCGCCGCACCCTTATCGTCCCACGGTCATCGTGAGGAGATCCGCTGGTGCAGCACACAGACCAGGGTGAACAGACGGCGCGCGGTGTCGAAATCGATGTCGATCTTCCCGGCAAGCCGCTGGGTCATCAGTTCCGCGCCCTCGTTGTGCAGTCCGCGGCGGCCCATGTCGATGGCCTGGATACGCTGTTCGCGACCTTCCTCGACCGCCTTGATGTGGCTGTCGACCAGCATCTGATAGTCTTTCACCAGCCGGCGGAACGGCCCCAGCGCCAAACCGACCGCGATCAGCGGTTCGCCGGCGATGTCGCGGATGTCGAAGATCAAGCGGCCTTCCTGGATTGACAGGTGCAGGGCGTACGGACCGGGCTCCTTGGTGCCGATCAACGGCGCGAAATGGTTGGCTGCGGCGAGGTCGGCCACAGCCTGCTCCCGGTCCGCCTCGATAAAAGGCGAAAGGTTGTTGGGCGACTCGCCGTCCAGGATGACGCGATCCAGCCGAGAGGCGGTGACAGCAGTGCCGCTCATGTCCCGGAGGGGTCGCTTTTCAGCATGTTCAGGTTCAGCATCACCCCTACGGTGCCGCCTTTGATCGGCCGCAGCAATCCAAGTGCCACGCAGAACGTAAGCGGCAGGAAGATCGCGGACATGAGCCAGGTGGGTGGTTCGCCCATGCGGTCGACGATGAACAACAGCGGCACGATGATGTGGCCAGTGATCAGGATGGTGAGGTAGGGCGGAGCGTCATCGGCACGGGCCAAGCCAAGCGGCGCGCCACAGACGGCACAGTCAGTGACCACACGCAAAAAGCCATTGAAAATGGGGGACTTGCCGCACGCCGGGCAGCGGCCCAGCAGGCCTCGGCCGATGGCGGTCAGCACCGGCGGATGCGGCCAGGTGTTGGGTGCAACAGACCGCTTGGGCTGCCACGGGGCGGGCTTCATGTCAGTATCCTTCTGGCCGCCGGGGTTACCGGGTGACAACAACGCGGGCCAAACCGGATGGCAGGATAAGCGTTGCTGCGCCGCAATGCCATATCGGTTGTCTTGATCCGGGCCGCCAGAGGCGCGAGAAAGAATGCATGGCACGTATTCAGGTGATCAATCCCAACTGCTCCGCGGCTTGTTCCGCGGCGATTTCCGTCGTCCTGGAGCCGTTCCGGTTTGCCGGTGGTCCGGTCTTCGAGGTTGTGACGCTCAAGGAGGGGCCGCCCGCGATCTGCTCCTGGCGGGACTGGCACGCGGTGGTCGAGCCGATGTGTCGCCTGGTGGAGCGGTCGGAGGCCGACGTCACCATCATCGCCTGCGGTTCTGATCCGGGGATCGAGGCGGTGCGAACGGTCACGTCCCGGCCTGTGCTGGGGATTTTCTGCTCGGCGGTCGCGGTCGCTATTGTGCATGCGGAACGGTTTGGCGTGATTGCTCTCGTGGAGTCTTCCAAGGCCCGGCATCGGCTGGGCCTTCGCGCCATGGGGCTGGAGGAGCGGCTGGCCGGGGAAGTCGCGCTGAACGTGTCGATGGAGACGCTGCTCGAACCGGATGCGGCAAGGGCAGCGCTGATCACGGCGGCGCGGCAACTGGCTGGGATGGGCGCGGACACGGTGATCCTGGCCTGCACGGGCATGGCGCACCATGCGGCGGCGATACGGGAGGCGGCGGGGATACCGGTGATCGAGTCGGTTCAGGCTGCCGCCGGGCTGGCGATGGGGGTCGTCCTGGCGGAGGGGCGTTGATCTTCGAACCCTCTTCCGTCTGCCAGATAGCACTGGCCGCCAGGTGCCCTGCCCGCTCACCCGCAGAAGCGATTCGCAACGCCTTTTCGACACGTTTCCGCTGCGGCGGATGCGGGCGTCGCGGCTTGGTGCCGGGTGAGGGATTTGAACCCCCGACCTTCGGTTTACAAAACCGCTGCACTACCACTGTGCTAACCCGGCATAGATGTCGATCACGATCAATCAGATAGGAAACGTCGGATGATCCGCGATGCTCGTGGCCTGGAACTCTCCACCGACAGCGCACACGCTGCCGGCCTGTTCGATCGCGCGGTCGAACACTACCTGAAGTATCACGCTGATACGATGAACCTGGTGAACGAGGCGCTCGCCGCTGATCCAGGTTTCGGGATGGGGCACTGCCTCAAGGGCTACCTGATGCTCGCCGGAGCCAACCCGGCGCACCGCCCGGCCATCGTCGCGAGCATCGCCAGCGCCGAGACCGCGGCCGCCACCGCCACCACCCGCGAACAACGTCACGTCGCGGCGCTTTCCGCCTGGCGGCGCGGCGATTTAGTCAAGGCGTTTGCCGTCTGGCGAGAGCTTCTCGATGCTGACCCGACCGATCTGCTGGCAGTCCGCATCAGCGACACCACGCATTTCCGCTTCGGCCACACGCAGGCCGTGCTCGAACAGGCGGACCGCCTCGCGCCAGCTTGGTCGCCCGACCTGCCAGGGTACGACTGTTTCCAGTCCGTCTGGGCCTTCGCCCATGAGGAGGCCGGAGACACCGCCGGCGCCGAGCGCGCGATCGACGACGCCTATGAACGCGACCCGACGAATTTCTTTGCCCACCATGTCAAGGCGCACATTCTCGAAATGGACAGCCGTCCCCGCGAGGGCAACGACTGGCTTGCTCGGCAGACCGGCTACTGGCCGATCGGCAACAACCTTGTGCATCACCTGTGGTGGCACCGCGCGCTGATGCAGCTCGATCTCGGTCAGCGGGCCGACGTGCTAGCCAGCTACGACGCAAACATCCGCAACCTGGACGCGCCGCTGACCAGGGCCGCGCCGGACCAGTTCAACGACCTCCAGAACGCGACCGCGCTGCTGTGGCGACTGGAACTGCTCGGTCTGGATGTCGGCACTCGCTGGAACGAACTGGCCGACAAGGCCGAATCCCGCATCGGCGACACCGCCTATCTGCTGCTGCCGCCTCATTTGATGCTGGCGCTCGCGGCCACCGGGCGTGACGACGCGGCATCGCTGTTCCTTGCTGGGCTGCGCGAGCAGGCCGAGGATCCATCCCGATGGGACGCGGCTGCGATCGCCGACGTTGTCATTCCGGTGTGCGAGGCCGGCCTGGCGCACCGGCGCAGACAGCATGCGAAGGTCGTCGGACTGCTCGAGCCGCGGCTGCACGACATCCGCTTGCTGGGCGGCAGCAATGCCCAACGCGACCTGTTCCGCCAAATGTTGATCGACTCGGCGATGAAGGCGGACCGCCGCGATGTCGTCGCCGCAATGATCGCCGATGAGAACGCGATCCGTCCCGTTGCGGCAACCCAACGTGCCGGCTACGCCGCGGCAGCGCGTTGGTTGATGTGAAAGTCAGGCCATATCTCAATGCGACAGGTCAGCCGACTTGGTTTCAAGGCTCTGAGCCAAGGCCGACGCGCCACCCTGTCTCATCAGTTGGCGGAAATCGGACCGTTGCACCGCGACGCGGCTAATGGCCCCATCCGCCAGTATATCCACGACACGCCAGCCCGCGGGCCCTCGCTGCATGACGTGATCCAACTTGTGCTCCTCCCCCGAGTCAGCAATGATCAGCATGCGGACTATCTGTTCATCCCCGTCGATCCGAGGTTCAGGGTTGATGACGAAATGCTCGCTATCCTCGTCAAATCCGTTGACATAGGATGCGACGGTGTAGCTGCGAAAGGCCTTCAGGAGAGTCGCCTGCTGATCATGCGGCAAGTTATCCCACGTCGGGCCGACTGACGCCTTCAGGATCGTGATCAGGTCAAACGTCTGGTCGATTACGGGTGCGAGCATGTCGAAACGCTGCGAGAACGACGTCGCGCGACCCGCCTTCATAACCCGAACCAAGCCATCGGTCAGTTGGTGAACTGGCATGACGGCCGCGCTGTCAGCGTGGGCAAAAGGCGGGACCGCAACGCAGGCGAGGACGGCCACCGTCATCGCAAGGATGCTTCGTCTACTCAAGAGTGGTGGTGTCATGAAGAAGTCCCGATCGATCGTTGAACGCCGCTCGCAACCAGCTGTCCCCGACCGCTTGGGTGGCGCCAGCCCTACACGCGGAACACGTAGGTCTTGCCCGCGTCCCGCTCAATATCGGGCGGAAAGGCGGCGCGCTTGTCGGCATAATAGCGATGCCGATGATCGCCGTCGCTGGCGAGGTTATAAGTCAGATAGAGGACGCGTCGCGGCCCGTCGGTGAAATTCGGCTTCGAAGCATGGGGGGCGAAGCTGTCGAAGAAGATGACGTCTCCGGGGTCGGTGGGCACTGCCCGCAGGGCCAGCCCAGTTTCCTCCAGCGGGTTCCACTCCTCTCCCAGCAGCCCTTCGCGATGTCGCCCGGGCACCACTTCCAGGCAGCCGTTTTCCAGCGTGGCGGGGTCGATCGAGACCATCGCAGTGACGAAGATCGGCGCATAGCGGCCCCAGCCGGCCTGCTGATCCTGATGCGCCTTGAAGCCGGGTCCGCCGGGCATCTTGAAGTTGATTTTGTCTTTGAACAGCACGACCGGCCCGCCCATCAGTGCGGATGTCCAGCGCGTCAGCGCGCCTTCCCGGACCAGAGTGTCGAATTCGGCATGGAAGGGGCAGAAATTCTCGATCCGCTGGATGACGCGACGCCCTGGTCCGGTCAGGCTGTCCTCGTGATACACCCAGTGCCGGCCCGGCTCCTCCGGCGCCATTTCCAATTCGGCGGTCCACCGCAGCAGGTCAGTGGTTTCACCGGCTCCGAAAAAGCCGCGTACGACCAGATACCCGTCACGCGCCATGCGGGCACGTTCCGCCGGGGTCGGGTCCCGTTCAGCACCGCTCGGCGGCAGGTTTTCGGCGGCGCTCATGGCACCAGCGCCGGCAACAGGGCCTGTGCCTTCACGACGTCCTCGGGAAAATCGATCTCGGTCCACGGCAGACCCGTTATATCCTCGAACCCAAAGCGGTCCTCGGCGCTCGCGATGATCATGTCGCGGATTGGCTCCTCATATTCCATCATCCGGCGTCCTGTGGCGACGTAATCCTCGGCCCGGTCGGCGAGTTCCGCCGCGGCTGCGGTGGAGAACCGGAAAAAGCCGACCGACTCGCCATGCCAGTCGTGCGGTTTGCTGGGTCGCTTGTGGAAATCGACGATCCGGCCATCGCGCACGCATAGCTTCACCGGCTCATCGCCCGGTTCGATCTCGCGGTCAAGCAACAGGCAATCGGCGTTCGGACTGTCGATCAGGCGTATCATCAACCGAGCATCGTACAGGACGTCCGCATCCATCAGGATGACCGGCGCTCCGCTGCGCAGCACTGCCCTTCCCGCCCACAGCGACACGACGCTGCCTTCACGGAAATCCGGGTTGGTGACCGCACAAATCGGCGGCCCGTCGTCAAGCGCCGCCAGTGCCGCGCGCATGTGGGCGGCGGCGAATCCGATGACAACCGCAATATCGCTGATGCCGAGCCCGCGGAGGATTTCGATGTGTCGGGCCAGCAAGGTTTTTCCGTCGAAGTCCAACATGGCCTTCGGCATCTTGCGCCGGCTTGCCCCGGGCCCACCCAGCCGTCGCCCGATACCTGCGGCAAGAATCAGGGCTTTCGGCGAAACCGGTTTGGACAGGCCGGAAGGCATGAGTTGCAGCTCCACAGATTGCCGAAATGCGACGATTCTATTACACCGCACAATTCTGACCACCGGGTCAATCTGGCTGCCTCCGGGAGCACGACATGCCTAACGAAATGAATCGGGTGGCACCCGCTGGCGATGGTCCCGCCTGCCGGTCTGCCAGGCTCCGTTCCTGCCTGACCTCGCCCGATCTGGTTTTTATCATGGAGGCGCACAGCGGCCTCTCTGCCAAGATCGTGGAGGAGGCTGGATTCGAAGGTGTCTGGGCCTCCGGCCTATCGATCTCGGCCATGCTCGGCCTGCGCGACAGCAACGAGGCGTCGTGGACGCAGGTGCTGGAAGTCCTTGAATTCATGGCCGATGCGACGACGCTGCCGATCCTGGTGGATGGCGATACCGGGTATGGCAATTTCAACAATGTTCGCCGGCTGGTCCGCAAGCTGGGGGAACGAGGCATCGCCGGCGTATGCCTTGAGGACAAGCTGTTCCCCAAGACGAATTCGTTCCTGGGCGAGCGTCAGCCGCTGGCCGATGTCAGTGAATTCTGCGGCCGAATCCGCGCCGGCAAGGACGCGCAGACGGACGACAGCTTCTCGATCGTGGCACGGACCGAGGCCCTGATTTCCGGCCATTCGATGGACGAGGCACTGCGCCGGGCCGAGGCGTACCACGCTGCCGGCGCCGACGCGATCCTGGTGCATTCCAAAAAGAAAGACGCAACCGAGATTCTTGGCTTCATGGAGCGATGGGACAGGCGTTGCCCTGTCGTGATCGTGCCGACGATGTACTACGCCACGCCGGCGGAGACATTCCGGCAGGCTGGCATATCACTGGTCATCTGGGCCAACCACCTGGTGCGCGCGTCCGTGTCGGCGATGCGCGATGTCGCGTTCCGCATCGCCGAGAGCGAGTCGCTGTTGGAGGTCGAAGGCCGGGTCACCAGCGTACGCGAGATCTTCCGCCTCACCGGGAATGACGAGCTCGAGGAAGCGCAGCGGCGCTATCTGCCGGCAACGCGCTCCCTCCGTGGCATCGTGCTGGCCGCGTCCCGTGGTTCGGAGCTCGGTGCGGCGACGGCGGACCGGCCGAAATGCATGGTGGACGTTCGCGGCAAGCCATTGCTTTACCAGTTGCTTGACACGCTCGACGAATGCGGGGTCGCGGATGTCACCGTGGTCAGGGGCTACCGCAAGGAGACAATCCCAACAAGCGGCATCACCGTGGTGGACAATGACGCGTACGCCGATACCGGCGAGGCGGCCTCGCTCGCCTGCGCCCTGCCGCAACTCGAGGGCGAGACCACCGTGGTCTACGGCGATGTCCTGTTCCGCCGCTACATTCTCGAGGAACTGCTCGACTCGGCCGCGGACATCACGGTCGTGGTGGATTCCGCCCACACCGCGGCGGCCAACCCTCGCGACCTGGTGACCGCAACCATCCGCAACACCGGCCGCTACCACGACGATGAACCGGCGCTGCTGACCGGAGTCGCGGCCGACCCGGCGCAGGCGTCTGGCCAGTGGATCGGCCTGATGCACCTCAGTGCACACGGCACGCAGCTTGTGCGAAACGAACTGGAAGCGATGCAGGCGGAGGACGCGCTCGCCCATGCCGACCTTCCGGCGCTGTTGCTGCGCATCAGCCAGCACCATCCAATCGCGATACACTATATCACCGGTCACTGGCTGGACGTGGACACCACCGCCGACCTGGCCGAAGCACGGAACTTCTCCTGATGATCGAGGCGACGTCGTTCCTTGATGCCGCGGCCGGCATCGGCGTTGGCTTCTACACCGGCGTTCCGTGCAGCTTCCTGACGCCGCTGATCAACCGCACCGCCAGCGACCGGACGTTGCGCTACGTCGGTGCGGCCAGCGAGGGCGAGGCGGTGGCGATTGCCGCCGGTGCCTGGCTCGCCGGACGCGAAACCGCGGTCATGTGCCAGAATTCCGGCCTGGGAAACGCCGTCAACCCCCTTACATCGCTCAATACGCCGTTTCGCATTCCCACACTGCTGATCGTCACATGGCGTGGGCAGCCGGGGCTGAACGACGAGCCGCAGCATGAACTGATGGGGCGTATCACCCAAAGCCTGCTGGACGTGATCGAAGTGCCGCATCGCCGGTTCCCCGGTGACCCGGATGCCCTGGGCCCGGTGATGCAGGAGGCGCGCGCAACGATGGCTCGAACCAGCCTGCCTTTCGCGCTGGTGCTCGAAAAGGGCAGCATCCGTGACGAGAAGCTGGATGAACAGCCACGAACGCCGCTTGCGCCGGGTCTACGGACCGATCTTCGGGAGGGCGGCAGCCGTCCCACCCGGCTGGCCCTGCTGGAGACCGTGCTGACGTCGGTCCCGGACGAGGTGCCAATTGTCGCGACGACCGGCAAAGCGGGGCGCGAGCTGTTTACCCTCGCGGACCGGGAGCAGCACATCTATCAGGTTGGGTCCATGGGCTGCGCCAGCCCGATGGGGCTGGGTGTCGCCATGACCACCGGGCGCCGCACGCTCGTTCTCGACGGCGATGGGGCGGCGCTGATGAAGCTCGGCAGCATGGCCACCATCGGTGCCTACCAACCCTCCGGGTTGCTGCATGTGCTGCTGGACAACGGCGTCCACGACTCGACGGGGGGGCAGACGACGGTGTCCCCATCGGTGGATTTCGCCGCGGTCGCGCTGGCCTGCGGCTATCGCCACGCCTTCACCTGCGATAGCGCCACCGGGTTCGCCGAGGCGTTCCGGCAGGCGATGGCGGCGGACGGACCGGTTCTGGTGCACGCCCTCATCCGGCCGGGCTCGCTCGAGAAACTGGGCCGCCCAACCCTCGCGCCGCACGAGGTGGCGCAGAGGTTCCGCAGTTTCCTGGTTCGGTCCAGTCAGGCGGCGCTCTGAGCGATTGAAAAAGTATACTCTCCCGCACAGCAATCGACGAACAAACGTCGATGATGACAGAGGGCATTCTTTTTCAAGTTCGATTGATTTCCACGCTCTGATCTGTCCGGTGCGCCGCAAGGAAGGCATCAATCTCTGCCAGTGCCCGCATCATGTCGTCAGGACCGATGGCACCGATACAGCCGATGCGGAAGCTGGGTTCATGGGTGAGTTTGCCAGGGTAGATGACGATGCCGCGGGCGTGCAGAAAATCGTAGAAGGTCTGGAACCGGAACCAGTCGCCTGCCGGTATGCGAAAGGTCACGATGACCGGCGCCTGCAGATCAGGCTCGATATAGGTCGTGAATCCCCGTGTCCGCATGCCCTCCACCAGCACGTCGCAGTTCCTGCGGTAACGGGCGTGCCTGGCCGCTATCCCACCCTCCGCCTGCAATTGGTCCAGAGCTGCGCCCAGGCCGGCGACCACCTGCACGGGCGGCGTAAAGCGCCACTGCCCGTTCGACTCGAACCCGCGCCATTGGTCGAACAGATCCAGGCTAAGGCTGGACGAGTTGTCCGCGCACCCATGCAGATAAGCGGTTTCGACGATCACGAAGCCAAGCCCCGGCACGCCTTCCAGCCCCTTGTTGGAGGACCCCATGAGCGCCGTGAACGGGATCTTCGCGCCATCGATCGGCATCGCGCCGAACGAACTCATGGCATCCACAAGCAGGCGCCTCCCGGCCTGGCGCACGCAGATTGCGATTTCGGGCAGCGGGTTCAACAGACCGCTGGTGGTCTCGCAATGGATCAGCACGACATCGCTGATCGCAGCGTCTGCGGCAAGCGCCTCGGCGACCCGGGCGGGCAGGATCGGCTGGTCCTCCGGTGCCTCCAGGGTGACGCAGGCGCGCCCCAGCCGGCGGGCGATCTCGACGGCCCGCCGGCCGTAGGCACCGTTCACCAGCACCAGAAGGCGGCCATCACGCGGCACCAGCGTCTGGATCGCGGCCTCCACCGCGAACGTGCCGCTGCCCTGAACCGGCACCGCGACGTGCGTCCGTTCAACGCCGGCCAGCGCCGCCAGACGGGCACGGACGCCCTCGCTCAGGGCTATGAAGTCGGCTTCGCGGGACCCCCAGTCACGGCCAAGCGCCGCCCTGGTTTGATCGGACGTCGTCAGCGGACCCGGTGTGAGCAAAAGAGGCGGCATGGCTGTGTCTTTAACCTTTACGTGACCTGCACAACCTTATCGCAGAACAAGCGTGAGAGTCAGGAAGCCGCTCACTCATGAAACTCACTGCGATCATCGGCGGAATCGCCGGCCTGTGCCTGTCGGCGTGGCTGCTGGAAAGCTATGGTGTCGGGCGGATCCTGGATCTGCTGCACCATGCCGGCTGGTCAGGGATCCTCACGGTGGTGGCGTTCCACCTGGTGCAAATCCTGTTCTCGGCGTTGGGCTGGCGCGTCATCGCCGGTCCCACCGTGCCGCGGCCGGGCCTGCGCACCTACATGATCATGCGCTGGATTCGTGAAGGCGTGAACAACCTGCTGCCCGTCGGACAGATCGGCGGAGAGTTCGTCGTGGCGCGGCTGTTACAGCGGGCTGGCATGAAGCTCGCCCCTGCCATCGCAGGGACGGTCGCCGATTTGACCATGGAGATGGTGACGCAGATCCTGTTCACGCTTCTCGGACTGCTTTTGCTGCTTTACAGTGTTGGAGAAGGTGGAATTGCCCGCTACGTCGTCAGCGGGTTAGCGATAGCCTCCTTGGTCGCCGCCAGCTTTTTCGGCTCGCAATGGCTGGGGCTGGCGTCCGGCATCGAAAAAGGCCTGATCCAGCTCGGCCAATCGTTCGGATGGAGCGCGACTGCCAACGTCAGCGGGCTGCACGACGCACTGATCGGCTGCTACCGTTCACCCAGCCGGGTGGCCTGGGCGGCGCTGTGGCAGATGGTCTCCTGGCTGCTTGGCGGCGTCGAGGTCTGCCTGGCACTTCACTTCCTGGGGCATGATGTCGGCATCGTTCCCGGGCTCATCATCGAGAGCCTCGGGCAGGCGCTGAAAGCGGTTGGATTTGCCGTCCCCGGTGCGCTGGGCGTTCAGGAGGGCGGATACATTGTCATTTGCCAGGTGTTCGGCCTGTCGCCGGAGATGGCGATTGCCTTGTCACTGATGAAGCGACTGCGGGAAGTGGGGCTTGGTGTGCCCGGGCTGCTCGCCTGGCACCGTGCGGAGGCCCGCCCGGTGGCCGCCTGCGCGTTGCCAGTGGAGGGGGGTATCCTGTGATCGGCGACTCCTGGACCCATCTGCTGGCCCGCGTTGTGGTATCGCCATTCGTTGGCACGCGGCTGCGGCCGAACCATCTGACGACGCTGCGCCTGTTGTCGGGCCTGGCCGCGTGCGTCTGCTTCGGGCTGGGGAGCAGACCGGGCATGGCGTGGGGTGGCGGGTTGTGGCTGCTTTCCGCCTTTCTCGACCGTGCGGATGGCGAGTTGGCACGAATCGGAAACATGACGAGCCGCCGCGGTCATCTTTTCGACTATTACACCGATATTGCTGTCAATTCGCTTTTCTTCGTGGCGATCGGCGTCGGCTTGCGGCACTCCTGGCTTGGCTACTGGGCGCTTCCGCTTGGGATCATCAGCGCCGTGGCACTGCTGGCATGTAGCATCTTTTCAGAGCAACTGGAGCAGCGCAGTCCGCCGCAGACGCGTGCCTATTCCGGCCGGTGGGGCTTCGATCCCGATGACGCGCTATATCTGATGGCACCGTTTGCCTGGCTCAACTGGTTAAGCCCCATCCTGGCGGCAGCCGCTGTCGGCACGACCGTCATGATGGTCATCACCTGGTGGCGACTGCGCCGGCTAGCGGCTGCGCCAACGGACGGCGCAGGCTCCATTCGGTGATCCTGAGCCGCGTTTCCGCGGCGTGTGGACGCCGAGCGGCGCTGGTCGCAGTGGTGGCGCTGGTGCTGGCGGCGGCGGGTGTTTGGACGATCTATGCCAGGCTGGGGGTAACCACCGACACGGACGGCCTGTTTTTCGCGAGCCTGCCCTGGAAGCAACGTCAGGCGGAGCTGCGGGCCGCTTTTCCGCAAGGCGAGGAACTTCTGGTCGTCGTCGTGGATGCGGCGATCCCCGAGGAGGCGGACAGCACCGCAAGCGCCCTGGTCGACGCCTTGCGCGGGGACATGCGCCACTTCATGTTTGTTCGCCGCCCGGACAGCTCGCCCTACCTGGAGCGGAACGCGCTGCTGTTCCTGGATGTGGACCCATTGCAGGACCTGCTGGACAAGACGATCGATGCCCAGCCTTTCCTGGGCTACCTGGTGGCCGATCCCAGCCTGCGCGGTCTGGTGCAGGCGCTGTCGCTGATCGCCGAGGGGGTGAAGCGCAAGCAGGCCAACCTCACGCCGTTCATGTCGGACCTGCAGGCGTTCCACAACGCGCTGGCTGCTCCTGACCCGGCGCCGCTGTCGTGGCAAAACCTGCTCGCCGGTTCGGTCGCTTCGCTCGCCGGACGATACCGGTTCGTGCTGGCCAAGCCACAGCTTGATTACGGCGCGCTGCAGCCCGGTGCCGCGGCGACCCAGGCGATTCGCGACGCCGCGGCGAAGCTGGAGTTCGTGCGAAGCGGCGCCGCACGCATGCGGATCACCGGCTCCGTGGCGCTCGACGACGATGAATTCGCTACCGTGGCGCAGGGAGCCGTTGGCGGGCTGATCGGCAGCATGATGCTGGTCACGCTGTGGCTGCTGATCGCCGTGCGGTCCTGGCGCCTGATCGTGCCGATCGTGCTGACTCTGCTGTTCGGGCTGGACCTGACCGCTGCTTTTGCCGCTTTGGCGGTTGGCACGCTGAACCTGGTTTCGGTGGCGTTCGCGGTTCTCTTTGTCGGCCTCGCGGTGGATTTCGCCATTCAGTTCACCGTCCGGTTCCGCGACGTTCACTTCCGCACGCCTGGCACCGTGGCGGCTCTGGGCGAGACCGGACGGCTCAGCGGTGGCCAGATTCTGGTCGCCTCGCTCGCCACAGCCGCGGGATTTCTCGCCTTCACGCCGACGTCGTTCGCGGGTGTGGCACAGCTTGGTCTGATCGCCGGCGTGGGCATGCTGATCGCCTTCATCTGCACGCTGACCGCGCTGCCCGCTTTGATCGCGCTGTTCCGCCCGGCGCGTGAGGCGAACGAAGTCGGCTTTGTCGGGGCACGGCCGGTCGACGCGGCCCTCGTCCGGCATCGCGGTCCGGTGCTTTTCGGGGCCGCGCTGCTCGCGCTCACGGGTGCCGGGCTGCTGCCATGGCTGCGCTTCGACAGCGACCCGCTGCACACCAAGAACCAGACGTCGGAGTCGGTCCGGACGCTGGACGACCTGATCGAGGACCCTGCCACCAGCCCGTACAGCATCGAAATTCTCAGACCCTCGGTGGCCGACGCCCTGGCACTCGCGCCGGCCTTGCGCGCGCTGCCGACGGTGGATGGCGTGCTCAGCATCGACAGCCTGGTGCCGGATGACCAGGCGCGGAAACTGCCCATGGTGGCTGATGCCGCCAGCATCCTGAAGACGACGCTGGACGCGCCGCCCGAGCCGCATCCGGATGCCGCGGCAATACGGGAAGCGGTGGCCACGGCGCTTCCGGCCATGACAGCCGCCGCCGCGAACCTGCCGGCCGGCCATCCCTTCAAGGCCGTCACCGACGATCTGCGGCGTCTGCGGCAGGCACCGGACGAGCGGCTGAATGCCGTTGACGCCGCCCTGACCCGGTTCTTGCCCGGCCAACTGGACCAACTGCGAACTGCGCTGCGGCCGGCGCCGGTGACACGGGCTGACATCCCCGCGGACCTCGCGATCGACTGGGTCACCACGGACGGCCGCGCCAAGCTTGAGGTTCTGCCGAAGCACGACGCCGTCCGCGACAGCGCAGGGCTGCATCGCTTCGTGGCCGAAATCGGAGCCATCGTGCCAGGAGCAGGCGGGGCTGCCGTCACCATCGTGCGCAGCGCCGATACGATCGTTTCCGCCTTTCGGGTCGCGGCCTTCGGCGCGCTGGGGGCCATTACGGTGATCCTGGCGGTGGCGCTCCGCCGCCTGTTCGACACGATGCTTGTTCTCGCGCCATTGCTGCTGTCGGCCTTGCTGACGGTAATCGTCGCCGTGACACTGCCGTTGCCGCTGAACTTCGCCAATATCATCGCGCTTCCGTTGCTGTTAGGCGTCGGCGTGTCGTTCAACGTCTATTTTGTCATGAACTGGCGAGCAGGCCTCAAGGCGCCGCTCAGTTCGGCGACCGCCCGGGCCGTTTTGTTCTCCGCCCTGACGACGGCGACCGCTTTCGGTTCGCTTGCGCTGTCCCGGCATCCCGGGACCGCAAGCATGGGCGAACTGCTTCTGGTCAGCCTTGGCTGCACGCTGCTCGCCACCTTCATTTTCGTTCCTGCTCTCCTGGCCACTCGCGCGCGTTCTTGAATCGACCATGCGGGCGGTGGCATCGATGTTCCCGTCAGGATCGCGGCACAGTAGGAAGGGTGTCTGAAGGAAACCCAGCATGTCGCTCAATGTGATCCACCCCGTCCGCGCGTTGCCCAGCAGCGTCGATCTGCGGCGCACGGACAGTCACCCCGACCACTGGTACCCGGTGGCCTGGTCTGAACAGGTCAAGCCCGGCAAGATGCTGGCTTGTCATTACGCCGGTGAACCTGTGGCGGTGATCCGTGGCACGGACGGTAAACTGTTCGCGCTGGAAAATCGTTGCGCCCATCGTCAGGTGCCGCTGACCAAGGGCGTGGTGCAGAGATGTACAGTGAAATGCGGCTATCACGGTTGGGCTTACGACGCTGCGGGGATGTGCATCGACGTGCCCTATCTGGGCAACGACCGTCTGCCAAACGGAGTGAAGGCGTATCCCTGCCGCGAGATCGACGATCTTATTTTTGTCTTTGCCGGCGACCCGCTGCTGGCCGAAGGCCGCCTGCCGCCCTCGCTCGGGGCCAAGGCTGACAGATCCTACAAGACCCGCCGGCTTAACCGCGAAGTCGCCGCCCACTACACGTTTCTGCACGAAAACCTGTTCGACATGAACCACCAGTTCCTGCACCGTAAGCAGATGGGCACGATCAAGGCTCGTTGCCTGGGGCGGCGCCACGGCGACAACTGGGCCGAGGTCGACTACACGTTCAGCCGGACCGACGGCGCGTCCTCGATAGGCGAGAGCGCCATCCTGGGTGTGGTCCGCAAGCGTGGCGAGGGCGCCAACCGCGATCTGATGACCATCCGCACGGAATATCCATACCAGCACCTGCGGGTCTGGGTCGGCGGCGGCGCGCCGGTTCTGAACGTCTGGCTGGGCTATATCCCGCTCGACAAATCGCAGCGTACCACCCGCGTTTTCGGCTATCTGTCGGTCAAGCGACCGAAAATCCCCGGCCTGATCGACATGGCGTGGCCGTTCATCACCATTTTCACCGAAAAGATATTCCGTGAGGACAAGGAGATCGTGGAAATGGAACAGGCCGCCCATGACGCCCAGGGCTGGGACTGGAACAATGAAGTTTTTCCCCCGATCCGCGACCTGCGTGACGTGCTGATCCGCTGTGGCCTGGAAAACAGCGGCTCTGCCCGCTGAAGCGGCACGACATTCCGCCGGGCGTGCCGTTCAGCCGGAAAGCAGCGGCCGCTCTCCAGCAAACGGGTGCCTGCTCCCATCCAAAGCGGTCATCCGGCATGCGATCGCCGCGGCAGGACTGCAGGCCGCCGGGTTGACCATGCCGCGCGAACGGTCCGGTCTCAAGGACTCGCCTTTCCGAGCCAGTCCCGTCCTGGGCCGGAGGCACCGGCGCGTCCGCGGAGAAAGCCAAGCGCGCCCACGACCACGGCCGTGCACGGCGTGATCACCGCAGCAACAATTACCATCGGTGTTGCAAGGTTGCACCAGATCAGAATGGGAACAAAGATCATAGCATCGTCTGGATCAACGATTATTCGGCCGCCAAAGAGATCGTGTCCGCACACCGAAACGACCTTCAGCACGTTGAGTTCGAAAAACAGCGCGCCGATGCCAAGCCCGGCAAGTGCGCCGCACCAAAAGGCGCTAAGCCCGCCAGCATGAGCCAGCCCAATCCCCAGCCCGACAAAGGTCGCAATGCTGGCGATTCCGTCAGCGGCAAGATCATACCGATAGCCGGCGAGGCTCATCTGGCCAGTCTGACGCGCCAGTTCGCCGTCCGCTCGATCGAGCAACATCGAAAAAAGAAAGACTATCCCCCCAAGGACCATCCAGCCATAGGTCCCCTGTGCGAAAATGATCGATGCCGCCAAGCCAGTTGCGAGCCGCATGGTTGTGACCTGATTCGGGGTCACACCGGTGCGAGCAGCCATTCGCACGGCGGGACGGACGACGCGATGAATAGCCGTGTCATGGCTCATACAGCTTCCAATCGAGCCGATTACGAAACAACTTTCCCCTGAGCAATTCATTTCGCCATTTTCTCTGTCAGCGCGCAAGGCCTCTGCGCCAGACGCGGAAGCCGCAAAGGCAACATGGACAGCCGGCGCAGATAACGCTCTCGGCGTCAGGGCGGGTCACGGTCGGTCGCAGGCAGGGTGACGCAATGACCGTCAGCGGCGCACCCGCGACTTGCGGCGTCGCCGCCGGGGTGTCATGGGTCGACAAGACGGATCCGTTAAGGGGCTAAATCTGCCGTTAGCAGGGTCTCAGCACGCGGTGGTATGGCTTCGCCCGGAGAAGTGCATGAGCAGCAAGATGCCGAAACAAATCCGCCTCAACGCGTTCGACATGAACTGCATCGGGCACCAGTCGCCCGGATTGTGGACCCATCCCGATGACCGCGCCGACAGCTACAACACGCTGGAATACTGGACCGACCTTGCCCGCACGCTGGAGCGGGGAAAATTCGACGCGCTGTTCATCGCCGATGTGCTCGGCATCTACGACGTCTACAACGGCTCCGCCCGCACGGCGCTGGAAAACGCCGTCCAGGTGCCGGTGAACGACCCGCTGATGGTCGTTCCCGCGATGGCGCTTGTTACCGAACACCTGGGTTTCGGCATTACCTGTGCGTTGTCGTACGAACTGCCCTATCCGTTCGCGCGGCGCATGAGCACGCTGGACCATCTGACGAAGGGCCGGGTCGGCTGGAACATCGTCACCGGTTATCTCGACAGCGCCGCTCGCGGCATGGGGATGGCACAGCAGGTTGCGCACGACGACCGCTATGATGTGGCCGAGGACTACATGCAAGCCGTCTACAAGTTGTGGGAAGCAAGCTGGGAGGACGGCGCCGTCCTCCGCGACCGGGCCGGCCGCCGGTTCGCCGATCCCGACAAGATCCATCGGCTCCTGCACGAGGGACCACATTTCAAGGTCGACGCGATCCATCTCTGCGAGCCCTCGCCGCAACGCACCCCGGTGCTGTTCCAGGCCGGCGCGTCGAAACGCGGTCGCGACTTCGCCGCCCGGCACGCCGAGTGCGTATTCATCAACGGACCCTCCAGGAACGTCATCGGCAGCATCGTTGCCGATCTGCGCCGCCGCGCCGCTTCGGCCGGCCGGGATCCGCATGATCTGGTGATCTTCACGATGATGACCGTGATCACCGACACGACGGCCAAGGCGGCACGGGATAAATATCAGGACTGCCTCGGCTATGTTTCGGAGGAAGGCGCTCTGGCGTTGATGTCGGGGTGGACCGGGATCGATTTCGGCACCATGGCGCCGGACGACGTCGTGCGCTTCACCGACAAGGCCAACGCCCAGACCTCGGCCCTCGAAGCCTTCACCACCGCCGATCCGGACCGCACGTGGACCGTGCGGGAAATCGCCCGCCATGCCGCGATCGGTGGCCGTGGGCCAGTGGTCATCGGTTCCGCGGAGGAAGTCGCCGAGGAACTCCGCGCCTGGGTCGAGGAAACCGATGTCGACGGCTTCAACCTTGCTTACGCGCTGACGCCTGGCACCTTCCGCGACGTGGCGGATCTGGTGGTCCCGGAACTGCAGTCGCGTGGCCTGTTCAAGCACGGTTACCGGCCTGGCACGTTTCGGGAAAAACTGTTCGGTCGCGGTCCGCGCCTGCCAGCGAGCCATCCGGCGGCGACGGTCCGGATCGCGCGTTGATCCGGTGTTCCGCGGCTTCCTCCGGTGGACGCATCGGGAAATCCCTTTGCACCTGGGTTCCTGATAGAGGACTGTAGTCCAGTACAGTCGGGTCGGAATGCTGTTAATCAGATCGGGTCTCAGCATCCGAAACGTGAATGCGAATAAAATCCGACTTGCTCGCGCGCGGCGTTGGACGCATAGAAAGGCGCGGTTAGATGGTTGGAAAACACGATGATATCAATGCCGAGGATGCTTCTGATCGCCGCCTGTGCCGGGACGCTGGCGATCGCCACACCGTCCCGTGCGCAGCCGCCGAGCGACAGCAACGTCTCATTCGACGCGCCAGGTTTCCTGATCAAGAAACCCAAGCCGGGGGCGCCCGAGGTCAAGGCACAGCCGCTCGCCTGGCCACGGCTCGACCCGGGCGCGGTGCTTTGCCGCACCGAGGCGGACCTCGACAAGCTGGGCGAGCGCCGTCGCGGCGAAGCAGTGGACGGACCAATTGACTGCCAGATCATTCGCGCCGCCACGGCAATCTCCATCGTCCAGCGCAAAGGGCCCGGACGAGCGGAAGTGAAGACCTCCGATCCCAGAGCGGACGCTGTTACCGGCTGGACCGACGCATGGTTGCCGGACAAAGGCAGGGTGGGCGCGACGTCCGCATCGCGATAAGGGCACGGTCATTCGGTCTTCGGCTCAACCCGGTGGTCTGGCGGGGCAATTCGGGTCACGCCGGAACAGCCGCAATTCGGCGGAGGCCATCGCGATTCGCCGGGCGCTCGTCCATAGGTTTCCCGAAAGAAGCAGGTCAACCACGTGGAAGGCGGAGGGGCGTTCAGATCCGTCATGCCGATTTGTTCCGCACGGATTGTACTGTGTTTCGCCGTTCCTTTTTAACGCTTTATCGTTGCGAGCCGGCTCGTGCGGCCGATCGTCAGAGCCTGAAAACCAATCGAAGTTGAAAAAGAATGCCCTGTTATCATTGACATTTGTTCGCCGACGCCCGTGCAGGAGGGCATTCTTTCTCAAACTCTCAGTCCTCGTTCAACCCAAGCGCCAGGTCCGCCACACCCATCGGATCCTCCAGTGCCGCCAGTCTGCCCGCAGCCAGCCAGGCGAAGCGTTCGAGCAGCGCCTTGCGGCGGGCGGGCACCAGACGGACACACAGCGGCTCGCGCAGCAGGTCCGCCTCGCGTCCGGCACAGACGATCAGCCCGGTCTCCGGCGGCAGGATATCGCGCGGGAAGTCGGCGTCGACGGCGAAGAAAAACTGATCGCAGAACGGCTGGTATTCCAGCCATTTGCTGTCGGCCAGGTAGTCGCGCAGACCGGACTTCACCTCGATGCAGGCGAAGCCGGCGCCGGGCTGCAACGCGAGGATGTCGGCGCGGCGGCCGTTCGCGAGCCGGACCTCGTGCAGCGGCGCCCAGCCCAGGCGCAGGCACAGCCGTGCCGCGGCTCGGCGGACCAGCAGGGTGCGTTCGGGGAAGCCGGGGCCGTCCATTAGATCAGAGCCCGAAAATCAAGCGAACTCGAAAAAGAATGCCCGCTGTTCTCATGGACGCTTTTCGCCGGCGCCGATGCGGGAGAGCATTCTTTTTCAAACTCTCAGGAGTTTGTCGATCGCCTGGGCCAGCTTGATGTCGTTGTCGGACAGTCCCCCGGTATCGTGCGTGGTGAGTTCAATCCGCACGGTGTTCCAGACATTCGACCAGTCCGGGTGGTGGTCGAGCTTTTCCGCCGCCAGCGCCACGCGGGCCATGAAGCCCCAGGCCTCGCTGAAGTCCTTGAATTTGAATTCGCGGCGGATGGCATCGCGGTCCAGGGCCGGGGTCCAGCCGGGGACAGTGGTGCCGAGGTTGGCGCGTTCTTCGTCGGTCAGGCGTTTTGCCATTTCAGCCTCCTGAATCGGATAGACGTCGCATGTCCTCCAGCGCGTCGGCGAATTCGGCCATGAACGCGGCGACGACCTGGCGGCAGGTTGGGATGTCGTCGATCAGCCCGACGCCCTGGCCGACGAAATAGGTCACCAGTTCGCGGGCGTGCGCGTTGCCCGCCTCGGCGGCGCGGTTGATCCGAGCCATCGCGGGCTCGCTGATGATGCCTTGGAGGGGCATGGGGAGGGCGCCGGGGCTGTCCGATGCCTCCCAGGCGTCGGTCGACGCGGAGCGCAACTGGCGGGCGGGATTGCCGGTGCGGCCGGCGATCTCGAACTGGCAGGACGGCGGCCGGTCGCGGTTCTCGCGCTCCTGCGTGCCGCCGGTGGGGTCGATGTCGTGGCGGCGGAGCAGGTCGTTCACGAAGGTTCGGTGCGTTTGCGGGACCTGGGCGGCGATGTCGCGCTGGGTGGCGCCGGGGTCAGGGCGGATGGCAAGGTTTTCCGGGATGAGCAGGTCGACACCGTAGGGGCGGCCGTCGCTGTGGGCGTCGATCCAGGCGAGCTCGATTTCGAGTTGTTCGGGAGTGCAACCGGAGGCGCCGAAGACTCCGAACCCGCCGGATCGGCTGACCGCGGCGACGACGTCCCGGCAATGGGAGAAGGCCGGGAGCGGGAAGTCGATGCCGACGCGGTGGCAGAGTGCGGTGTTCATCGGGCGTGAGGTGTTGTTGCAGGTGTGGGCAGATGGGCGCGGCGGGGCTCGGGACGCAATGGTGGGAATGGGTTGTCCGGGGGGGGGCGCCCGGGACTAGACAGGATCGAGCTGATAATTCCGGGCGAAACCAATGGCCGCACTCGATCGAATCACGTGCATTCATGAGCGGCGCTGACGATACCGTGTTGAAAGGCGTCGTCTCCGACCATGCTGGAGGTGGCTGAACTCAGCACCGACAGGCAACTTGCGGTCGCGTATCTGAAGGTTGCGAGTGAGTCCTTGGATAACCCTGAGGACCGTGCGGCTAAGGACGCTGGTGGCCGTGCTGAAGACCCTCTGGGCTTCGGCTGTCTGTTGTGCCGGAGCATCAAACGGCTGCCTGACAAACAGCGGCCGGCATGTGTGCGTTCCAAGCCGTCCCGCTTCGCTGATGCAAACGGACCGTGGTTCGCCCACCAGCCTGGTGCTATTATGTCCCTCAGGAGAGCAGGATGTCGGAGGCAAGGCGACCGCGACTACGACGCGACGCCAAGCGTTCGGACCTATGTCCTGATCAGCCAGGACGAGCTGCGGGCGATGGCGTACACGCGTGACGCGGATGGACGGCTCGGTATTCAGAGCGCTGCTCTGCTGGAAGGCGCCGCGGCGGTTGTCGAACTTCCGGAGTTTGGAGTGGTGCTGCCGTTTTCGGTCCTGTACGAGGGTTTGGAGCTTGCTTCCGATCAGGTGGCTGGTGGCTGATCGGGGCTAACGGATCGCGGTCGGGTTTTGCCGATCGGCGGACTGTGATTTCGCGGCAAAGCGCCGGCTCGCACCATGAGCGCGAGGTGGCTGAACTCAGCTCGACCGTGACGTTCGGGACTGTGAACAGC
>JBEKLE010000084.1:0-17952 GCA_050010355.1 Rhodopila sp.
CGGCCGTCGATGGGACGGAGCAAAGCAGACCATCAGCAATGGCCCAATGCCTTCTTCGCGAAACAGGGGCTGTTCACCCTGCTTGCAGCCCATGAAACGGCGAGAGACCCCCGATGAGGAAAACCAGCGACTGGAGAGCCGTGTGCGGGAGAACCGCACGCACGGTTCGGAGGGCGGGGAGGCGGGAGCCTTCCCGACCCCTATCGGGGGCGGCGCAGCAGGCGGGCGCGAGATCGAAATGGGACACCAACAGGTTCCGGTCTTGGGCTTGGCGCGTTCAGCGATGGCGACGGCGACAGCGGCGGCCGACTGACGGAGGCCTTCCGTGTCGGCCGCGCCGGCTGTTCCCCCCGGGCGCTACCCGCGCCGCGCTTCGGCCACGGCCTTCTGGAGATCCGGCAGCTCCACGGCGCCCGGTACCAGGTCGTTGCCGATCACCAGGGCCGGCGTTCCCTGTATCCCCAGCTCACGGGCCAGCTTGATGTTCGCATCAATCCGAGCCTGGATCGCCGGATCGTCCATGTCACTTGCCATGCGCGGCCAGTCCAGTCCGAGCGTGCGGGCGGTGGTCTCGATCTGGGCAATCGTGGTGTCGGGCGGCAAATTCATGACTGCTTGCCGCATCTTCTCGTAGGCGTCCTGCTTCTGTGCCGCCAGCAGCGCCTTGGTGCCGAGGACGCTGGCTGGCCCCAGGATCGGCAGGTCCTTGTAGACCAGCCGAACCTTGCGGTCCTTGGTCAGGAAGCTGTCCATGACCGGCTCCAACTTGCGGCAATAGGGGCAGCGCGTGTCGAAGAACTCGACGATCGTAACATCGCCCTGGGGATTGCCCGCCACCGGGTCGGCAGGCGTCACCAGCCGGTCCTGCTGTTCGGCGATGGCGGCGCGGGCCGCTGCCTGGGCCCGCTCGCCCTCATCCGCCTGCAGGGCGACGACCGCGTCGCGCAGGATCGAGGGGTCCTTTTTCAGCGCGTCGCGCATGATGGCGATGATCTCCGCGCGCTGTGCCGGCGTGAACTCGGCGGCCGAGGCGGCGGTGACCGACAGCGGGACCGGCAGGATCAGGCTGGCGGCCAGAGCGGCGCGAGCGGCCAGAGTCGCGGAGATGGAGGGGCGCTTCATATTCGGTTCCTTGGGGTGGGCGGGGGCCGCTGGTTTCAGCGTGCGCCTCGGTTAAGCCCCGGAAAACCCCTCGTTGCAAGTCACAGTCCTCCGCGCGGTTGCCGCTGATGCCGAAGCCGTCTATGGCACCGTCCCGCGACAACGAGAGACGCGGTCCGGTGGCTCGGCGATTCCGGGACTTGGCGAACCGATGACTGGCGAGACCGACAGGATGGATGGAATGCGTCGCGGCATGATGACCAATTTACCGCAGGCTTCGGCGCGGCTGTCCAGTGCGACGCGGGCCGGGTCGGTGCCGGCGCGGGCTTTGCTGGCGCCGATGCCGGCGGGGGTTTTGCTGGCTTTACTGCTGCTCCTGCTGCTGCCGGGCTGTGCCACGGTCAACGATGTGACCGCGAGCGTGCTGGGCGCAGGCGGCCCGAAGCCGGGCCAGCCGGGCTACGTGGCGGGATTCCTCGGCGGCGTCGTGGCGGATGAACCGCGCGCCGTTCTGGCGGGCCGGGAGATATTGTCCGCCGGCGGCACCGCTGCGGACGCGGCCGTTGCCGTTGGCCTGACCCTTGCGGTGACCTACCCGTCCCGCGCCGGGCTGGGTGGAGGCGGTGCCTGCATCGCCTATGCGCCGGACGTGAAATCCCCCGCCAAGGGGCTGCCCGAGGCGGTGATGTTCACGCCGCTCGCTCCCCCCACCGCAGGCGCCGATGCGGATCGGCCGGCGGCGGTGCCGATGCTGGCGCGCGGGTTGTTCCTGCTGCAGGCCCGCTACGGCAACCAGTCGTTCGAGGCGATGGTGACCGCCGCGGAACAGATGGCGCGCAACGGTGTGCCGATGTCACGGGCACTGGCGAAGGATCTGGCGCTGGTGTCCGGCCCGCTGCTGGCCGATCCGGGCGCTCGGGCGGTTTTCAGCCATGACGGTGTTGCCTTGACCGAGGGTCAGATCCTCCGGCAGCCGGATCTTGGTGCGACGCTTGCGCAGATCCGCACGGTGGGCGTCGGCGATATGTATCAAGGTACGCTGGCTCATCGGATCGCGGATGTCTCGGGTGAGATCGGCGGTCCAATCCCGTATGATGCCCTGCGCGGGGCGCTGCCTAAGCTGACGGCGTCGCTGGTGCGCGATTTCCACAACGACAAGGTGGCGTTCCTGCCTCCGCCGGCGGACGGCGGGCTGGCGGCGGAGGCTGCCTTCAACGTGCTGGCCCGAAGCCCGAACGACGTGTCCGGCGCGCTCGCCGCGGCCCTGGCGGTGGCCGAACGGTACCGTGCGGGCGGGATCACCCCGGCGGCGGTGCTGGCGGCACGGGACCTGCCGGAGTCGGACCCGACGCTGTTTCCCGCCTCCACGAGCTTTGTGACCATGGACCGGTCAGGCGACGCTGTGGCATGTGCCCTGACCATGGACAACCTGTTCGGCACTGGGCGGATCATGCCTGGCCTCGGGTTTCTGGCTGCTGCCTCACCGGCGGCGGTTCCGCCCCCGCTGCTGTCGGCGGGGCTGGTGTGGAACGACAACATCAAGGCGTTCCGAGCCGCGGCGGGTGGGTCGGGGCAGGCTGGAGCGCCGCTGGCGGTTGCTGTTGCGTTGATCAACACGCTGAGGAGCAATCGTCCCATGCCTGCGCCGGTTCCAGATCCGGGGCGGGCCAATGTCATCGCCTGCGGACGGTACCTGCCGGGGGAGAACAGCGAGTGCGGCTGGGCAATCGATCCACGCGAGTTCGGGCTGGCGCTGGGCGCCAACTGACCCGGCGCCAACTGACTGGGCGCCAACTGATTGGGCGGGCTGTCAGTTCGCTGGCGGCCGGTCTCGGTGCCGCGGTGGTGTTCGTGGCGGTGGTATTCGTGGGGGGGGCGGAGGGGCAGAGGGCGGCGCCCGCGATGGTTGGACCGGACCGTATCGTCTGCAATGCGTCGTTCTGCGAAATGGGCAGCGGCGCCCGACCGAAAGAGCGGGTCCGCGTGATCGTTTCGAACCTGCCGCAGGATGAAATCCGCCGCCTGCGAAAGTGTACTGGCGTGGCGCCGCCCTGCATCGTCACCGTCAAGGGAACGGAGCAGGGTGATCCGATGAAGATCATGGCCAGCACGATTGACTGGCAGGACTGATGGCCAGCACGGCAGGAGCGTTCGGATGGCACTGAAGGTCGGCAAGGGTGCCTTGGCGCCACCGTTCCTGGTGATGGACGTGATCGCCGCCGCCAATGCGCGCCAGGCGGCTTTGCCGGCCGGAGCGCCGCATGTCATCCGCATGGAGGTTGGGCAGCCGGGGACCGGCGCGCCTGCCGGTGCGGTGGCTGCCGCGCAGGCCGCACTGCGGTCCGGCCATCCGCTGGGTTATACCGAGGCGTTCGGGCTGCGGTCGCTGCGTGTGCGGATCGCGGCGCATGTGCGGGACTGGTACGGGCTGGATCTGCCGATCGAGCGGATTGCGGTGACGGTGGGTGCTTCTGGGGCGTTCCCGCTGGCGTTTCTGGCGGCGTTCGATGCGGGTGACCGTGTCGCGCTGGCGGCGCCGTTTTATCCGCCGTATGTCAATATCCTGACCGCGCTGGGGATGGTTCCGGTGATCCTGGAGGCTGGCCTGGAGACTCGGTTCCAGCCGAGCGTCGCGATGCTGGAGAGGCTCGATCCGCTGCCGGACGGGCTGATCGTGGCGAGCCCGTGCAATCCGGCCGGGACGATGCTGCATGCCGACGAACTGGCGGCGATCGCGGTCTGGTGCGACCGCAACGGCGTGCGGCTGATCAGCGACGAGATCTATCACGGGCTGAACTACGACAGTCCGGTCGCCTCGGCGGCGCAGTTCAGCGGCAGCACCGTGGTGGTGAACAGTTTCTCGAAAAAGGGTCCGGTTGCACCATCCCGCAACCCGATTGTCACCGCTGTGGCATTCAGCCGAAGCGCCATTGTCATCAATAGTTTCTCCAAATATTTTGGGATGACTGGGTGGCGGATCGGTTGGATGGTGCTGCCCGAAGACCTGATGCGACCCGTGGAACGGCTAACGCAAAACCTGTTTATTAGCGCGCCGCACATCTCTCAGGTTGCCGCCGAAGCAGCGTTCGACTGCCATGATGAGTTGCAACGAAATGTTGAACGGTATCGGCGGTCTCGCGATCACCTGTTGGCGGCACTTCCCGAAGCCGGCTTCCAAAAGCTATCCCCCGCCGAAGGCGCATTCTATCTTTGGGCTGATGTCAGTGATCGTACAAACGACAGTGCGGCCTTCTGCGGGCGAATGCTGCAAGAGGTCGGTGTGGCGGTCAGCCCTGGTGTGGATTTCGACCACGCACGCGGCAACCGGTTTCTGCGGTTCAGCTATTGCGGGCCGGAAGGAGATATGGCGGCGGCGGCGGAGCGGCTGAAAAGCTGGCGATAGGGCGGTGGATGCCTGTCTGAACATCATCACTGCGCTATTTGCGGTTGCGGCACATGGTCACGCTCACCGCTTTGGGATCAGCAGGCGAGACGGCCGATTGCCGGTGCTTTCAGGGTGCAGGTGAACGCATTGCTGCTTGAGGATTTCGATCCCGGCGCGCAGCCGATCGAGGTCATCGACGGCAAATCGCTGTGGTGAAACCCGAAGCTCAACGGTTTCGTCATCTGCAACGACGTTAATCTAGGTTCGATCGGCGATCCCGGTTCGTCGCCGGACGAACCTCGATGATTTCGTATAGGTCATGCGGGTCCACGCCGATCGGGACTTTGCCAGAGCGATCACCGAAGGCGATTCGCCAGAAGTTGACATGGAATTCGGTAAGCGCATCTTCCTTTGAGAACGCGTCGATGACCGTCGAGACCTGTTCGCCGTTGTCGGTGAACTCGTAGCCAATGAACCACTCCCGGCCAGCCGAGGTGCAGCAGATCAGTTCGTCAGTAACATCGTACAGTGGCATCGAAAACCTCATGCCCGATATCTCAGCCTCCCAGGCTAATCGGGTTACGTGAATCAAATGCTAATGATCCTCCGCTATCGTGCCGTCGAGCCTCCGCAAGAATGAGGTGCTGCCGAACGGGTTGCGTCCGTCGATCTGGTTCGTGCTCAAAAGAGACGCAACCGATGGCCATCCCAAGGCCATGCCGGTGATACTGAAGACGGCGGAGAAAACCGACCTTTGGATGACCGAGCCGGCTTGGAGGCGGTCAGGCTCCCCCTGACGGCGATGAGATATTCCGCCCTTGATCGGCAAGTTGCTGACCGCCTCGCTGACATTTCGCCCCTGTGGTTCAACTCCCGGCCTGAAAATCGAACCCTGCGCCGGACCGGTGGCCAGCACGAAGCCTGCTTGCCGCTTGCGTTCTGGCGCGGCCAGCGGTATCGGCACGCAGCGTCCGTCGGTGGTATAAGTGGGACGCGGTTCAACCAAGGAGGGAGCCATGCCAGCAAGCGACCGGCAGCCAACCGAGGTCCGAGAGAGTCTGGATACTGAGGAGCGGGACGAGTTGAGACGTGCCGCCCACAAGATTGCTTGGGCGCGAATGAACGGCACCATCGACGCCGGGAACCCCTTTGTAGCGGCAGACAGTGACCGCCTCGCGCCAGGGGACGTGCGGCACGAAGATAGCTCGTCGCGTCGTCGGTGACCCCATAGCACCCGGAATCTGGGGCGGTCTCGAAAACCGTCGCTGGCTCTCATCGCTGGGTGGACAACGGCACGCAGGCCAGGGCCGTGCTGGCGCTGGAAGCCGACGAGAGAGACCATTGTGCAACGGATGCTCGCGGACGCAGAGAGCGGGACGGGCCGAGATTGATTCGTTCCATCGGTGGTTGGCTGTCTAGCCGCTCAGGACTGGTCGTTAGCTCGGTCGTCCTCGCGGTGCTTGGTGTAGTCTGGCCATGGTTCGTCTGGTTTCGGCCAATCTCCATTGGACTTGCAGCGACCAGTATATTCGCAGCCTTTTGGGTGACTGTGGTACTCGTGTTAGCGTGCCGTCACGGTTCGAGATATTTGTGGTTCTTCTCAGCCACCCCGTTCCTACTCTACTGGCCTGTGACGTATGCGATCATGGTGAGTTGCACGAGCAACAACGATTGCCCGTAAGGTTCCATCCGCCGCGACCGTTTGGGAGATACCGTCAGCGTGCCCTCGGGCATGATGCAGACGGTGCCGATCCGGCCAACCTCGGCTGTGATATCACGGATTTACCCCAGCGGTCGGGCAAGAGAAATCCGGCCGCTTGACCCACTGCTGCGATGGGGCGCTCGCGGACAGGAATTCGGTGCCCGGCACGATGACCATGAACGATGGTGCCACTTTGGCGACACCCGATCCATCGTGGCAAGAGGGCCAGGGACGGTGTTGACCACGACCGCGTTGACCACGATCGTATTGACCACGATCGTATTGACCACGCCATCGAGAGACGTTCATCGTTCGCGGTCGCATTTCGGCACACGCAAATACGGAGCCGGATCGACCGGCTTTCCGGCTATCAGCATCTCGAAATATACATGCGTGCCGACAGTGACTCCCGTTCTTCCAACAACACCGAGCTTCTCGCCTGCCGCGACGGTTCTTTTGCCTTGAGCAAACGCTGGCGCGGCCATGCCCAGGTGGCTGTAGATGGCGACGAAGCCGTCGTGCTGGATCAGGATTTCGAGTCCACCTGGACCCTTCTTCTGGGATACGGATCAACTTGCTGGGCGCAGTTGCCACGATCGCCGCACCCGGCGGTGCCGGCAGATCGACGCCATGATGGTAGGTGCCCGCCTGGGGTGGTTCGCGAGCACGCGCGGACCGAACGGCGAGGAGATGCACGCGGGACTGACCGGTGGCACCAGCATCAGCTTGGGTTGCGGGTCCGCGCTTGCGCCGGCCGCTCTAAGACCCGGCGCGAGAACCGCTGCCATCCCTTGGTCGTTAAAAGCGCGCAGCGACAGCGCCCTTCCCCTGAATAGCCGGGCACCTCGCCGACTGCTGGTCGAGACTGCTCGACCCGCTTGCGCACGAAGATCGCATGCGCGGCGCGGTATGGGGAGTTGCTGGGCTGATGATCGTAATTCACGAGAATGAGTTCGTCGCCCACCTCGGCATCGACGAGGCTGACCCGTCACGGAAAGCCGGGCTTTGAGGTGCGGTTTTGGCGAACCGCTACATTCTCCGGCAGTCCGCCGTCCGGCAGTGATCAATTGTCCGTGAACTCACTGGAATATTATGTGCATGGCTTGTGTTTTCGATACCTCGGGCGCTCCGTGCAACCCATGCAACCCAAGAGATTTGAACTTAAATCAGCAACCGATCTAAATGGTGGAGATTGTAAGCTAACGAAGGACGGTTTTTTCCTATATCGGTGGTTCCGTGATGTCTCCATCGCACGTAAACTGTACTTTACAGTTGGCACCATGGGACTGTTAATCGGCGTTGAGCTTTTTGTCTTGTTTTTTTCCTTGAATACACTCTCGTCTTTGCGAGCCTATGTCGGCGGTGAAGGTCTGTGGTCAAAGGCCCAGAAGGATGCCGTGTTTCATCTATACAGATATGGCGTTTCACGAACCGATACGGATTACGAGCTTTTCGAGCAATTTATGCGGGTGCCCGAAGGCGATGCCAAAACACTCCGGGAACTGTCGATGAACGATTGGCGTAAGGATGTGGCGCGCAAAGGGTTGTTAGAAGGCCGGAACCATCCCGACGATGTAGACGGAATGATAAACCTGTTCGTCCATTTTGAGGGCATATATTACATAAAAAAGGCTATAACCATATGGGGCGATGCCCAATCCGTTGCGATGCAATTGGTCCCTATCGCGGAAGAATTACACAGAGATATTCTTTCGTCGGGTCCCTCCGAAGAAAGAATAAGCGAGCTTCTTGCGTCAATTTATACGATTAACGATAAACTCACCGCTTACGAGGATGAGTTTTCGTTCACCCTTGGCGAGGGCTCCCGTCGGCTGGAGGGAGTCGTGCTTAAACTACTTTTTGCAACCGTGCTCACGGTTGAAACCACGGGCTTGTTGTTGGTCATCTCCGTTGGCCGAGGAATACAAAAAGGAATTATGGGAGTAATTCAAGCTGCCGACTCATTTTCCGCAGGTGATTTGAACGCTCGCGCGAACGTATTATCTCGCAACGAAATTGGACGGGTGGCTTACTCGTTTAATGATATGGCAGATCATATTCGACTGCGGATGAGAGAACTTGCCGTGGTGAATCAGCATTTGGGACATGAGATTGATGAACGAAAGCATACCGAGGCGGCTTTACGGCGGATGAACGAGACCCTGGAGGTTCGCGTGTCCGAACGCACAGCAAAGCTGACGCATCTCGTAGATGCCCTGCGCAAAGAGGCGGCGGACCGTGAGCGAGCAGAAGAGGCGCTGCGACATAGCCAGAAAATGGACGCGATCGGCCAGCTAACGGGCGGAATTGCTCACGACTTCAATAACATGCTTGCCGCCATTTCCGGGAGCCTGGAGATGATTAGCCGCCGCATGGGACGGGATGGACTTCACGGGTTGGAACGTTACATCAAGGCAGCAATGACCTCGGCCGCTCGCGCGACAGCCTTGACCCATCGCCTGCTTGCCTTTTCGCGCCGACAAACGCTGGACCCAAGGCCGATCGACATGAATCTGCTGGTCCTGGGGATGGAGGAGTTGTTCAGAAACACCGTGGGACCGGAGGTCCGGATTGAGACGAGGCTAGCGCCGGAACTGCACCCAACCCTATGCGATCCAAACCAACTTGAAAATGCTTTGCTCAATTTGATTATCAATGCCCGCGACGCTATGCCCGATGGTGGTTCCCTGGTGATCGAGACCGCCAATGCGGTAGTTCCAGATAGGGGCGGCGAGCCCAGGGATGAATCTCATCTGCCGCCCGGAGACTACGCGACGCTGATCATCACCGACACCGGCATCGGAATGACGCCGTCTACCCTGGCGCGGGCCTTCGATCCTTTTTTCACGACAAAGCCGCATGGCAAGGGCACCGGGCTGGGCCTGTCAATGGTGCACGGCTTCGTACACCAGTCATGCGGCAATGTGCTTTTGCTAAGTCGGGAAGGCCAAGGAACAACCGTGACAATACGTCTACCCCAGCACGGCGAAGCGACGAACCAACTGGCGGAGGCAAAGATCGCCGTCACGTCGTCCAATTCGCCGGCAAGGTCAGCGAACGCGGTTGTGTTGGTGGTCGAAGACGAACCTGATCTGCGTATGGTCGTTGTCGATCTGCTTGAGGATATCGGCTATACTGTTTTGGCCGCCGCCGACGGCGCTTCTGGGTTGAACATTGTAGACTCTCGGACTCAAATTGACCTCCTTATAAGTGACATGGGTCTGCCTGGGGGCATCAATGGTCGCCAGCTTGCTGAAGCAGCGCGGCAGAAGCGATTTGACCTGAAGGTATTGTTCATCACCGGCTACTCCGAGTACTCCCCCGCAGGCAGCGATCTACTGGGCGAGGGTATACAAGTCATGACGAAGCCATTCCAACTGGATGTATTTGCGAGCAAAGTTGAGGCGATAATAAATGGTTGAAGGTTGCCAAAGTAGCCAACGATCGGCGTCGTTGCGAGTCTAGACGCAACTCCGCCAAGGCGACACCAGAAACGGCGGGTATCTCCGTGCCACGAATGGCGTTTCCGGCGCGATGGTAGCAATTCCGACCGCCTACGACGAGTTAAAAGACCTTACTATCTATCCGCCGGTGACGCAGCCCTGCTATGGGAAACCCCGAGCAGGGCACCGGCTAGGATCGAAGTGCCAAGCGGGATTGTGCGGGAACCGAAGCGGTCAAAGCGGAATCGCGGATGGATACCATGCGAACGCTGCCACGGTATTGGATGCTACGCTTGTGAAGGTAAGGGCGGCGTCATCGTCGCGGCTGACCCTGACAGGGCGGTTACCATGCTGGAATAGACAGTCTGTTACGAAAGGGAGGGTAAAGCCATCCGCGTCGAACCGACACCCGATACTAGGCGGGCTGTCGCTACCTCCTCAATCGTCGCTCTGCTCCAGCCGATCGGAGCATTAACACAAAAGGCAGCCTATGCAGAAAACCCATCTGCATCGCTACCCCGAAATCGAGATATTCCGCCGCCCCACGGACCTCGAACAAACCCAAGGTGGGATCAAACCCTCCCATGCAGCGATATCGCGGCGGTTCCCTGTATCTGGACCATCGTTCATGGCGCTCAAGAATTCTTGTGTTGGGACCTCAAATTCCTATGTATAGCTTTAGCTAGAGACCGTTGCTAATAAGTAATGCTAACAGCTTTTGATGGTTGCCTGCGCACAGGGAGGGCAAAGAAATGCTACTGCGCGATACCATTTATGAAAAAGTTCGACAGGCGATCCTCAGTTGCGAGTTTCAGCCGGGACAAGAGTTGCGAGAACTGGAACTTGCCGATCGGTATCACGTCAGCCGGTCCCCAATTCGGGACTCGTTGCTTCGCCTGGAGCAGGAAGCCCTCGTGACGGTGCGGCCTCGGCAAGGGTACCGGGTGAACCCGATCTCAATTTCTGATGCCGAGGAGTTGTTCGGGCTCCGCTTGTTGATAGAACCGGCCTGCGCCGTGGGGGCGGCAGTGGCCGGTGACACGGAATTACGTGCGCTTGATCGTTTTCGGGGCTTCGCCGATCAAAATGACGCGGACACGCGATTCATCGTATACTATGAGTCGTTTCACAATGCGGTCACGGACCTATCGGGTAACAAGCGGATGGCAGCGTTCGCTCACAACCTGATCGAGCAAAGCGAGCGCCTCGTCAGGGTCGCCCTTGACGGTTTTCAGCGTGAAGCAATCCTTCGCAATTGCGCGGAGCACGAAGCGATCATCGATGCGCTTCAGGCTCACGATGCGAATGGGGCCTCCCATCTCTCCCGCGAGCATCTCGAAGCTGGACGCGAGCGCGTGATGGCGGCTCTGAGGCTCGTTGCGTGTAGCAGGGAAAAGAACCGGGAGCCCCCAACCACGGCGGAGAGAACGCCGCATGACGAGCCAACGCGAGGGCGCGGCTGGCACCGCCAATACCGGCTGACTACGACGCCGATCCGTGGATAGCGCAGCACGGTTCCCAAGCCAGAGCAGAATTCACATGGCTGCCAGTATCGCGTCGATTTGCGCCTGGGCCTTGGCCATAAGCTGCCGAACATCAATGGCCCATTGGGCGGACAGTTCCATGCCGATCAGGTTGTGCAGTTGCTCGGTCGTCAGCATCGCTTCGTGCTGAAGCAGTTCGACCGGGGTGAAGGGTGGATCGCCGCTGGGCGGGCTCGCCCAATAGGGATAATAGGCGTCGTGGGGTTCGTGTCGGTGCTGCCGCATCTCTTGCTCCCTTCACCATCTCACCGTAAGCGTCGCCGCTGCTGCACGACGTTCGCAACATCACGCTGAGTTTAAAGCGAGTGCAGCGGCTTCCGGTTCCACCGCAGCCAATGCAGTTTCGTCTAACTTAGGAAATTCTCGTGCCACTGGCAAGAAGTCACAGTCCGCCGAATTGCATCGGTAACTTCTGCCGCCGCTGCGGTCGCGTGCCAACTTGTCGGAAAGGCTGGAATCGCTGATGGCGTGCGCCCCAACCGTTGCTCCGATCATCTCGGAGAAACACAGCCTTAGACTGGGTTGGCAGATTGTGGCACCGATCGCATTGCGGCACGTTCTTTCGGGATCGTGGCGCCGCCTCATCCCAAGTATCAGCGGACCAAATGCAGCGACGAATCGTGATATCGGCCAGATAATTGCGGCGGACCGACGCGGGCGTCATATCGGGCCAAGTGCGAGGGCCGAAATCGAGTAGTAAATTCTGCAACTCATGAACTAAAGGGCTCAGACGGCCTTGGCGCCGTTGATAACTGCCGGACATCGCTGCTGAGCCGTTCGGCTTAGCGCCGGCACTCGCCGAGGCGACCTCGATGCCCGGCACGATGACCATGAACGAATGGTGCCACTTTGGCGACACCCGATTCATCGTGGCAGAACGGCCAAAAACGGTGTTGACCACGATCGGCGCCCACCGCAGTAGGCCATTGAGACGTTGTTCATCGCTCGCGGTCGCATTTCGGCACACGCAAATACGGAGCCGGATCAACCGGCTTTCCGGCCATCAGCATCTCGAAATATAAGTGAGTACCGACAGTTACCCCCGTTCTTCCAACGACACCGAGCTTCTCGCCTGCCGCGACGGTTGTTTTGGCTTGAGCAAACGATGGGGTGACCATGCCCAGGTGGCTGTAGATGGCGACGAAGCCATCGTGGGGCGGTTGATGGGGAAGAATTTGCCGTCGCAATATCAAACATTTAACCGCATGTAACGGCGGCAGTGGCTGAACGGTTGCGAAGTCGGGTCGCTGACAAGCCGCTGGTTTGGGGCGACGGATTAATCAAGCTCAGCATTGGTTTGGCAACTCAGCGCAAAATCCGACTGGAACATTGACTAGATAATTGTGCGGGCCGACGCTGCACTGTATCGGGCAAAGGCTGGTGGGCGGAGCCGCGTGGTGAACGAGCCCGAGATCGCTGATCACGCGTGCCATTGCTGAACGAGCCGAGGAAGTGGTATCGGATTTCAACAGCGGTCCTTCTGGTTACACCTGTGGGCCGGAAGGGGACACCGTCGGACCTGTCGGCTTCCAGGCCGGCTCTCCCAGTTGCTGGCGCATAGTGCTATGACAAAGCGGGTGGCGTGCTTGATCGTGGGGTAATTCTATTGGCGCTCCATCGAGATCATGTCGGCCCCGATGGATCGAAATGCAGTCGCGTCCTTCTCTGAAGCGACCTCGGTTATCAGGATTCTTGCCTTCCAGGTTTGCAGCGAGTTAAACAAATCTCTGAGCTTGTTTAGCGTATTGACCTTGCAGGCTGCGGCAGGCACTGCCACAACCGGATTGTAACTATTTGACAGATCGATCTGCGCCAGGGCCTCTATCTCCTCGATTTGGTAGCCCACCCCCTGGCAGAATGGCCGCAAACGATTGACGCAGTCTTGAAGACGTGTTCTTGGCAGACCCGCCGGCAGCGACGACAACAATATGACGAGGCGGCGGCTCACGCGCGCGTCGATCGTGGCGCACGTCGCGAAAAACCGCTCGGTCCTGGCGCGCTTGGAAAAAATTTCGAAGCTGATCTTGACAAGTACTGTCGTTGTATCACCAAGCACCATGCTTGCTATCGCATGCTGCACGGCAAGTCCGAGCCGCAACCCTTCCAGGTCAAAAGCCTCGGAATCTTTCGGGGGAAGGGCGCCTAATGCGGTCAAAAGCTTACGCTCAAGTTTGTTCGAAATTAACACTTGCGACGCAACGGCCTGTGCCGCCGCGTTACGCCCATAGGTTGGCTCCAAAACATATGTAGCGCCTTCCACGGCGTCACGTAGAGTCTGCCGCGCTTCCCGCTCAAGCCGATCAAGTTGCTCATCCAACCCACTCAGCAATATTGCGTTCAAGGCGGCGCCAGATTCGCCTTTATTAGGAAATCGTACTACCGCAGCGATCGACCGCACGTAGGCGTTGTCTGGACTTTCGCCAAGTCCAATCAACCGCTTGCGTATCTCGCGGCCGATCATGGCTGCACGAAACGAAGCCTCCTCTTCACTCAGTACCCCAAAACACATCAAGAAGCTTGTGTCATCGGCACGCGAAAAGCTGTCCTGCGGCCCGCAGTGCCGCTTGATTACAATCTCCGCAGTCGCCATGGCCCGCTCTGCGATCGCAGGCCATCGATCCCCCAAAGCCGCGCGCACTTCGTCGATTCCGACCAGCTTGATGCGGCCAACACTTTCACTGCGTATGGCGGTCGTGTCTATCGCTTCAGGCCGGAACGTGATGATGCGGAATTGTTTGTGATCGCTGGTCCTCGCGATCACCGACGTGATCGATACGGCTACCTCGGTCCCGTCCTTTCGCATCACGATCGTTGAATAGGTGGTGTCGTCTCCAGTCGCCTGTTGCTGCTTAATTCGCGCCACGATCGACGCGCGCGTACTGGGTGCCGCTAGTTCGAGTGAGGTTCGGCCGATCATTTCGTTCGACTTGTAGCCAAGCAGTCGCTCGATATGTCGATTTGTCATGACGAGGTGCCCCGAGGAATTGATGATCGCTACCGCGACATCGACGGAACTGAAGACCTTGGCAAGCAACTGCTGAACAGACTCTTGCATTTGCCGCGCCTTTAGCGCGTCGCTGATGTCCCGCCCAAGGATGATGAAACAGTCCTTCCCCGTTGTCCGGGCGGGCGCTGGCATCAGATGCATCCCCAGCATGAATGTTCCTCCGTCTGCCCGACGGCACGCCAATTCGGAACGGAGCGAGCCAGGACCCCGGATCGCGTTCATCAGGGTCTCAGTATGGTTTTCGTCCGGCAAAACGTCCCCCACCGCATGGCCAAGGATTCGATCGTCGGAATACCCAGAAGCGCGACGAAAAGCAGCATTCGTCGCGACGATCACGGCATCGTTTGTTTTGAGGCTGTCGTCGCGTTCGAGCACCAGGACGATATCGTCGGAACTGGCCATGGCCTGATAGGTCAGGAGCGCCTGTTCTTCCACGGCGAGCCGGGGGGAGGCTAAAGGCGAAGGGTCGGATTGTGTGGCCATAGACGTAATCCCAGGTTAATTGGCGGTTCGTGCCTTTGCAAATTCACCGCAACCTACGCCCAAAGAACTTACCGAAGCGTTAAGACTGGCCTCCTGCGTGTTTCCGGGCATGCCGTATTCTTGTATCCAAACGGCGCCACCGCCCATAGTTCGTGGCCCTCCCAATAGGGTCCTCCCATGCGATCGACGGCGACCAGGGCCGCTTCCCTATCATATAGGTTCTGATTGCGTTTCGAGAGGTGGCCGATCAGATTGCTTATGGATCATATGATAGGCGGAACGGCAATGGCGGGCATTCTTGTGGGTTACGGAAGAACCTCAACTTGCGATCAACAGGCTGGGCTGGACGCCCAGGTCCGCGACCTCAAAGCCGCCGGGTGGGAGGAAATCTTCGCGGAGCAGGTCTCGGCCGTGGCTCAGCGCGATCGACTCAAAGAAGCCCTACGTTTCGTCCGCCGGAATGACACCCTGGTTGCCACCAAACCGGACAGATTGGCAAGGAGCACCACGGACCTTCTGCGGATCGTGGATGACCTCGATGGCCGGGGTGTCGGACTGATCATGCTGTCGATGGGCGGTCAAACGATCGATACGCGCAGCCCAACCGGGAAGCTGATGATCACCATGCTGGGCGCCATAGCCGAGTTCGAGCGCGGTTTGCTGCTTGAGCGACAACGCGAGGGCGTTGCCAAGGCGAAGCTGGACGGCAAATACAAGGGTCGGAAGCCGACAGCACGGGCCAAGGCCGCCGAGGTGATCAAGCTCGAGCCGAAGGATTGCAGCGGACCGAGATCGCCCGGCGCACCGGGATCGGCGTCGCGTCAGTATATCGAGTGTTGGCCGAGGCCAAGAGGGCGGCCGGCAATGGACGGGCGGCGGCATAGGTTCAGACCTTACGCAGTGCTCGGGCCTGACTGACACCGGTCACGGACGGTTCAAAACGCGCATCCCACGTGACAGGCGTCTTCGGAACCCACGCGGGATCAGGCTAGCGCGAGCAGATCACGGTGGTGAGGCAACGCCTGGGCGACGAAAACAGAACGCATTCAAAACAACGTCGCCTTTCCCGACCCACTTTTGCCAAAAAGCAGCGAAACCCGGTGCTATCTCGCTCGGTGTCGCAAGGCTTCCGGAACTTTCGTGGAACGCGAGCAGAGATGCCAAGTATGACTCGCCTAAGCCTTTCTTCTCGATCGTCGCTAGTGTCGCATCTTCGTCGCTCGTGCATCACTTGTGCCAAATCGCGTGACTCGTGTTGTGTCATCCTCGCTCGTGTCACCTCATTGTAGCCTTGCTGCGTCGTCGTCGTTCCGTGCGGTGTCATCATGGTCGTACTGCGTCGTCGTGTCATCGTCGGTATCGTCGTGTCGTGCCATCGTCGTCGTGCTGCGTCGTCGTGTCATCGTCGGTATCGTCGTGTCGTGCCATCGTCGTCGTGGGCGTCGTCGTGGCTCGTGCCTTGTCTTCTTCGCTAGCTTGAATATCGTCGTAGCTCGTTCTTGACGGTCTTGCTACTGTTGTTCGCTCTGACGAATATAGGATGGGGAAATACCCAGCATCGTCTAGTGACGATAAATTTTTTAGTTGAAAAACCGGCAAAAAGATTTAGGCTGTTCACTCACCGCAAGCGGAAATCATTCCGATGCGCTGATATAGGCGCCAACATGTCAGAGGATACCAGCAACCGAGAGCCGCTTCCGAGCAGAGACGACCTCTTCTGGCCAACCCTGGATTGGGCGATGACCCGGAAGGGTGGCTACACGGGCTATGACCTGAAGGACTACCTCGCGGCTCACTTTAATCTTACCGACGGGCAACTCGCTCAAACCAGATCAGACGGCACCAACCGCTTTGGCAACCTCGTAGACTGGGTGACATCTGAGTTTACTACTAAAGAAATACATACCGGCTGGGACGGAGCGAGACACAAGTCTGCGGACTATTTGTATTTCCTAACTCCGTATGGCTACGTTGTAGGGGAACGCAGGGTGAAACCGAGAGCGAACCAACACGGCCCGAGGAACGCAAAGCCGGACGGCAGACAACTTAACGAGCGTCAAGAAGGCTTGGCGCCCTGGCTGAAGCGGAACGGGGACGAGCCGAGCGATCTGGAGAAAATCTTGGCAAGCATGGAAGTTACCCGGTGGAATTCTTAAGGAGTCGAAACCGGCCGCCGCTGGCGTCAGTTGGCGCTTCACCATCCGAAGGATCACGCAACGCATCGCCGTCGCCTCGCTCAGTTCCGGGTGCCGCAAGCGGGCGCGGGAATTGTGTCAAGAACTTAGCAGTGTCTTCACGTGGCAATAGAATTCGACCGGATCATAAACAGTACTTCAGATGGCCGTAAGGGTATACCCCTGCCGACCGCAGAAAATCGTCAATTCGGATGTCCGTAAGGGTTGCAATTCCTCAACGAACAGAAGTATATGCGGACAGTATCTCAACGGACGGCGGCGACTTCCAATGCGAACGTTCCTGTATGCACGTGTGTCCGACGTAAATCAGACTCTCGAACATCAACGATCGCACGCCGAGGGAGCCGGGTTCATGATAGATGAGGTCATCTCCGACCACGGCGTATCGGGCGTCACGACGAAGCTGGCAGATCGTCCCGGTGGTCGGCGGCTACTCGACAAGGTTCGGGCCGGAGATCGGGTCATCGTCCGGTGGGTGGATCGACTTGGGAGAAACTACGACGACGCCACCGCGACGATCCGCCACCTCATGAAAGAGGGTGTCGTTGTGAAGACCGTCATCAACGCGATGACGTTTGACGGATCAACCAGTGACCCGATCCAGAAGGCCGTCCGCGACGCGATGATCGCTTTCATGGCCGCGACGGCGCAAGCGCAGGCGGAAGCCACCAAGGCAGCCCAGAAGGCGGGCATCGCCCACGCCAAGCAGCAGTCTGAGGTGAAATACCGGGGGCGGAAGCCGAGCTACACCCGACAGCAGTTCGACATCGTTCAAACGATGCTCAATCAGCATCAGGGTGTCAGCGCCATCGCGCAAGCCGCCAATCTCAGCCGGCAGACGATCTATCGGATTGAACAGGACCCGGCAGCGGCGGAGGCGGCGCTGGCGACGTGGAGTTCCTAAAGCGTCTTCGATGCCGTACCGGGATGAACATCGGCGGCGATCCGTCCACTGTCTGTCAACAAAAACGCCTCCTCGCTGTCTAGCATGGCCAGTCACGACCTCCCCTTGCTTGGCCAGCCGTGTCCACCTACCTCGTCGTGTTTCTTTGTTCGGCTGACCACGCGCCGTTTCTTCGTCCCGGCCTGAAG
>JBEKLE010000085.1:0-19333 GCA_050010355.1 Rhodopila sp.
GGGATAAGCCCTAACCAGCGCCCAATGAGGGGTCGCGATTGGACGCGAAAAGGGGGTCGGAATTGGAAGCGATTTGACAGGCAAGAATGGGCCTCAGCGCTTTTCCCAGCGCGCCTCACATTCGCTCATCGCGGCCCGGACCGTATCGCGGATCTCCGGGACATAAAGCATCGCGCCCTCCACGATTCTCCGCCAGGTGTCCCTGGCACCGCGCTTGACCGTCAGAGCGGCGGATTCCGCCGCTCCCACAAACCGCCTGATCGTCCAAAACGCCGGCGCCATCAACTTCGCCGACCATGGCGGCTGCAACACGGTCGCATGAAAACGGGCGATCCACAGCAGCAGATGCTCCAGCTCGGGGGATGGCACATCATACATTTTGCCGGCCACGTATCGCGCCAGGGCAAAATACGTGTCGGGGGAGGTATAATCGGCAAACAGCCTGCCGATTAACGTCGCTTCGTTTGCCAGCTCCACTTCTTCGACCGACGGGTCCGTCGCGAAGGCCTCCGCGAACCGCAGCAGATCATCGTCAGTCGGCATCAACCATGCATCCGTAACCCCGATGTCCGGGTCTTCGAACACGACCCCGTCGTGCTGCCTGAACGTGAGCCTTTGGTTGATCGACTGCCGCCAGAACGCGCCGTTCGGAGCCTCCAGAAACAGACCGTGCTGCGCTTTCAGGCGAGGGACACCTGCGGGATACAGCAATCTGACCGGACCCAGCGGATTCTCCGGATCGTCCGCAATGCTGTTCCAGTCTTCCAGATGGGGCGATTCAACGATTCCGATCTGACCCGTCTTGCCGCCGAATGAAGCAAACCAAAGGGCAACAAACGGATCACTGGTCATATCGACCAGCCAGGTCCGGATATTCGCCGCACTGGAATAATGCTGCGCCACAGCGGCGGCGTGCGGCTCGTCCAGATCCGGTCGCCGAGCCTGTAGGCGGCGAATAAAGGCGCCGGTTCGTCGCAGGTCTCTGCGGACCAGATCACGGGTTACCGGGCCGGTTGCACCCGGACGCGGCCGCATGATGTTGGGCGACACCGCCCACGTCATGTCGCACTGTCCGCGGTGAATCCAGGGATGCTTATGCCGGTCTTCCGAGGTCACCTCTCTCGGCGTGTATGTGACCATAGGCTCCCACAGGATGTAGGTGGCCGCATGATACACATCGTCGTAGTGCTGGTTCCCCGTTTCCAGCCGCACCCGTAACCCGACCAGATGCTTCACGTGCTCGATCTCTTGCGGCTTTCCGTGACTGCGGACGGACCGAAAATGATGATAAACCTTGACCCAGGGATCAGTGAGAATGTCGGTCACCTGCCTCCTCCATGTCCTGTATCAGACATCTGGATAGCAAAATTTCCTCGGCACAGCAGCAAGTTTCCTCGCGACACTAGGTGCTCGTAGCGAGCGCCGGTGCATGGACCTCGACATCGCCCTTGCGGTCAAACAACAACAGGAGGGACGCCCCGCCTAGCCCGATTCCGGCCCAACCAATCGACAGCAAGACACCCCAATTCCTTCGCCAGCTAATGTCCCCGCAGAATCTGGCTAAGAAACAACTTCAGCCGGTCGGTCTGGGGGTTCTCGAACAACTGTTTCGGTGGGCCGCTTTCGACGATCTCGCCGCGGTCCATGAACACCACGCGATGAACACCACGCGGTGCGCGACCTGCTGGGCGAACCCCATCTCGTGGGTCACGCAGACCATGGTCATACCGGTGTCGGCGAGGCCGATCATGGTGTCCAGCACCTCCTTTATCATTTCGGGGTCCAAAGCGGAGGTGGGTTCGTCGAACAGCATGATCTTCGGCTTCATGCACAATGCGCGGGCGATCGCCACGCGTTGCTGCTGGCCGCCGGACAACTGGCCTGGGTATTTCTTCGCCTGCTCGGGGATTTTCACGCGTCGGAGGTAGTCCATGGCGAGGTCTTCCGCCTCGGCCTTGGGCATCTTGCGGACCCAGATCGGGGCGAGCGTGCAGTTTTCGAGGATCGTCAGATGCGGGAACAGGTTGAACGACTGGAAAACCATGCCGACCTCGCGGCGAATCGTGTCCAGGGCGCGCAGGTCATCGGTCAGTTCGGTGCCGTCGACGATGATGCGGCCTTCCTGGTGGGTCTCCAGCCGGTTGATGCAGCGGATCATGGTGGACTTGCCGGAGCCGGAGGGGCCGCAGACGACGACTCGTTCCTTTTGCGCGACGTTCAGGGTGACGTCACGCAGCACATGCATGGTGCCGTACCACTTGTTGACCTTGTCCAGCGTGATCGCTGGGGGGCCGGACCCGAGTTCCGCCTGGGCGCCGTTCTGCATCTGGAAGGCTTGGCTCATGATGTTCTCCGTCAGCGGGCGCGGGAGCGGTTGAGTTCACGCTCCAGGCTACGGCTATATTTGGACATGGCAAAACAGAAGGCGACGTAGATGACGGCGAGGCCGATGTAGACTTCGGTGGAAAAGCTTTCCCAGGGCGGGTCGCTGAGCGCGACCTTGCCCATCGTCAGAAGGTCGAACAGGCCGATGATCAGCACCAGGGAGGTGTCCTTGAAGAAGCCGATGAAGGTGTTGACCAGTGGCGGGATCACGAGGCGCAGCGCCTGCGGCAGGACGATGAAGCCGGTCTTTTTCCAGTAGCTGAGGCCGAGCGCGTCGGCGGCCTCGGCCTGGCCTTTGGGCAGGGCTTGCAGGCCGCCGCGGACGACCTCGGCCAGGTAGGCGCCGGCGAACAGGATGATCGCGACCTGGGCGCGCAGCAGCTTGTCGACGTTGACACCGGCGGGCATGAACAGCGGGAACATGACGCTGGCCATGAACAGCAGCGAAATCAGCGGGACGCCGCGGATGAGTTCCACATAGATTACGCAGAGCAGTTTCACCGCCGGCAGTTTGGTTGATCGGCGGCCAAGGGCGACGAACACCGCCAGCGGGAAGGCGAAGGCGAGGCCGAAGGTTGCCAGGATCAGGGTGATCGGCAGGCCGCCCCAGTAGTCCTCGGTGACCTCGGGGAGGCCGAAGACGCCGCCCCACATGAGTACGCCGACTACGGCCAGGGTGCCAATCCAGATCAGTGCGAGTTCCTTGCGCCAGAAGCGGCGCATGGCGGTGACGACGTAGAGGCCGATGAACAGCAGGACGACGATCGCGGGACGCCATTGCTCGTCGTAGGGGTAGCGGCCGAACAGGATGAGCCGGTATTTGTCAGCCAGCACGGCCCAGCAGGCGCCGAAACCCTTTGCGTTCTGGCAGACCGTGGTGTCGGCGATGCCGGTGGGGCCATAGGGCACGGTCCAGATGGCGTTGACGACGCCCCATTCGAGGACGCTGAACAGGACGCGGATGATGACGTAGCCCAGGACAAGGGTGACCGCGGTGGACAGCCAGGAACTAAGCAGGTTGGCGCGCAGCCAGGCCCATGGGCCGACGAGGCCGGCGGGCGGGTGCTCGCGGGCGGCGGTGGGGATATGTCCGGCCGTGGCTGTGGCTTGGCTCATGGTTTAGCGCTCCACCAGCGCGATTCGCGCGTTGTACCAGTTCATGAACAGGCTGATCGACAGACTGATGGTGAGGTAGACGGCCATGATGATGGCGATGCCCTCGATGGCCTGGCCGGTCTGGTTCAGCGTGGTGTTGGCGATCGAGACGATGTCCTGAAAGCCGATGGCGACGGCCAGGGAACTGTTCTTGGTCAGGTTCAGGTACTGGCTGGTCATCGGCGGGATGATGACCCGCAGCGCCTGCGGCAGGATGATCTGGCGCAGCACCTGGCCGCTGTTAAGACCGAGCGCGCCGGCGGCTTCCCACTGGCCTTGCGGGATGGCCTGGATGCCGGAGCGGACGATCTCGGCGATGTAGGACGCGGTGTAGGTCACGAGGCCGAGCATCAGGGCGAAAAACTCGGGGCTGATGGTGCCGCCGCCTTGGAAGTTGAAGCCTCTCAGGACCGGGAGTTCGACCTGGAACGGGGCGCCGAGGACTGCCCATACGACGATGGGGAGGCCGATCAGCAAAGCCAGGGCGACAGGCCAGACGGCGGGGCGCATGCCGGTCGCTTCCTGCTGTTTGCGGGCCCGGCGGTTCCACAGGACGGTGCCGATGATGCCGACGATAAGGGCGAGAAGTGCGGCGGTGTGGGCTGGCTGCCAGTCGAGTTCGGGGAGCCGCATGCCTCGGTTTGTCAGGAACGCGATGTTGCCGAGGTGAAAGGCCTGCTTGGGGCCGGGCAGTCCTTGAAGGATTGTGTACCAAAACATCAGTTGAAGCAGGAGGGGGAGGTCGCGCAGGGTTTCGACGTAGAACGCGGTGAGTTTTGCCAGCAGCCAGTTCTTCGACAGGCGGCCGATGCCGATCAGGGTGCCGAGGATGGTCGCGAGGATGACGCCGATCACCGCCACCTGGAGGGTGTTCAATATGCCGATCAGCATGGCTCGGCCGTAGGTGTTCACAGCCGGGTTGTAGGGGATGAGGGACTCTCCGATCGGGATGCCGGCGACGCGGCCGAGGAAGGCGAAGCCGGTGGCGATGTGGCGGGCGGCGAGGTTCTGGTTGGTGTTGCGGACGAAGTACCAGCCGATGGCGACAACGACGCCGAGGATGACGATTTGCCAGACGATCGCGCGGAAGACCGGGTCGGTCCAGGACAGGTGCAGGCGGCGCTTGGGGGCGGCCCGAGCGGCGATGAGCCTTGGATCGGCGGTCGCTTGGGACATCGGGCTGTGGTTCCCCCTCGCAGGTTCAATCCGCGTTTTAGAAGCAAGATCGGGGCCATGCGTGATGCACCCCTTGCACGGCTCGGTTTCGACTAATGTGCGTAAATGCCGGGCGCAGGGCAACCCACTAACCGCTGAGGTGACTTGGAAGCCGAACAATGTCAGATTTGGCTGAACCCGCCGGGAGGACACGATGAACGCGCCGATCAAAGCGATCACTCCGCTGGCGCCGCCGGAGTCGCGTCATGTGCAGATCCTGAAGCAGCTTGAGCGCAAGCTGCTCTGGCTGTCGGCGTGGATGATTCACAACGCGAACCATATCCGCCCCAACCGGGATGGGCTGAAGGTCGGGGGGCATCAGGCGTCCTGTGCGTCGTGCATTTCCATCATGGCGGCGCTGTATCTGGAGGTGGTGCGGCCGCAGGACCGGATCGCGGTGAAGCCTCATGCGGGGCCGGTGTTTCATGCGGTGAACTATCTGTTCGGGCGGCAGACGCGGGAGAAACTGGAGGGGCTGCGGCAGTTCGGGGGGATCCAGCCTTATCCGTCCCGGGTGAAGGATGGCGGCGAGGTGGATTTCTCGACCGGGTCGGTGGGGCTGGGTGTGGCGATGACGAGTTTCGCCGCGCTGATGGCGGATTACACGCGGTTGCACGGGCTCGGGCGGACCGACCTGCCGGCGGGGCGGCACATCGCGATCTGTGGCGATGCGGAGCTGGACGAGGGGAACATCTACGAGGCTTTGCTGGAGGGCTGGAAGCACGACGTCCGCAATGTCTGGTGGATCGTGGACTACAACCGGCAGAGTCTGGACAGCGTGGTGCCGGACCGGCTGTTCGGGCGGATCGAGGGTCTGTTCCGGGACATGGGCTGGAACTGCGTCACCATCAAATACGGGCGGATGCTGGAGGCGGCGTTTGCCAGGGAGGGCGGGGAGGCGCTGCGGGACTGGATCGATGACTGCCCGAACAGCCTTTACGCTGCGTTGACGTTTCAGGGTGGGGCGGCGTGGCGGCAGACTCTGCTGGCTGATCTGGGGCGGTCGAGTGCCCGAGCGATCATCGATGAGCTGACGGATGAGGAACTCGGCGCCCTGATGACCAATCTGGGTGGTCATGATATCGAAACGGTCATCGAGCACCTGCGCGCCGCGGACGCCGAGGGCGATCAACCGACGTGTTTCATTGCGTATACCATCAAGGGGATGGGGCTGCCGTTTGCCGGGCATAAGGACAACCACGCCGGGCTGATGACCAAGGAACAGATGGAGCTGTTCCGCGGGGAGATGGGGATCAGGCCGGGTCATGAGTGGGACCCGTTCGAGGGGCTGGATATTCCGGAAGCGGAGCTGCGGGAGTTTCTGCGCGATTGTCCGTTTGGGACCCCGTTGACGCCGGAGGGGCGGTTGCTGTCGGCCCCGGCGGTGCATGTGCCTGCGGTTCTGCCGATGCCTCGGTTGTCGGGGCGGAAGATGTCGACGCAGGGCGGGTTCGGGGAGATCCTGGCGGAGATCGGGCGGGGGCAGGGGGAGCTGAAGGCGCTGGCGGCGCATATCATGACGACCTCGCCTGACGTGACGGTGTCGACCAATCTGGGGCCGTGGGTGAACCGGCGGGGGATCTTTGACCGGCATACGCGGAACGATGTGTTCCGGGATTCGAAGCTGGCGTCGGCGCAGCGGTGGGGGATGTCGCCGAAGGGGCAGCATGTCGAGCTGGGAATTGCCGAGCAGAATCTGTTTTTGTTGCTGGGGGCGGCGGGGCTGGCGCCGGGGATGACGGGTGCTCGGGTTCTGCCGGTGGGGACGGTGTATGATCCGTTCGTCAACCGCGGGTTGGATGCGCTGCTGTATGCCTGTTACCAGGATGCGCGGTTCCTGCTGGTCTCGACGCCGTCTGGGCTGACGCTGGCGCCGGAGGGGGGACAGCATCAGTCGGTGAACACGCCGCTGATCGGGATGGCGGCGGACCGGCTGGCCTCGTTCGAACCGACACATGTCGATGAATTGGGCATTCTGCTGCGGCACGCGTTCGATTTCATGCAGCGGCCGGATGGGTCGGCGGTGTGGTTACGGCTGTCGACGCGGGCACTGGAGCAGAAGGAGCGGGTGATTGATCCGGCGGCGGTGATCGCGGGGGCGCACTGGGTGGTGGCTCCGGCGGAGGGGGCGCGGATCGCTCTGGCGTATCAGGGGCCGGTGGCGCCGGAGGCTGAGGCGGCGTTCGAGGTGCTGCGGGAGGAGGAGCCGGGGGCTGGGCTGCTGGCGGTGACGTCGCCGGATCGGCTGCATGCGGGATGGCTGGCGGCGATGCGGGCGCGGCGCGGTGGGGACCGGGGGGCGGTGTCGTGGATCGAGCGGGTGCTGGCGCCCCTGGCGCGGGGCGCGGCGATTGTGAGTGTGCTGGATGGGCATCCGGCGACGCATGCGTGGCTGGGGGCGGTGCGGGGGCAGCTTGTGGTGCCGCTTGGGCCGGACCGATTTGGGCAGAGTGGGGATATTCCGGATTTGTACCGGGAGTATGGGCTGGATACGGACGCTATTCTGGATGCTTGTGCGCAGGCGATGCTGGGGTAGGGGTGCGTTCAAAGGGATAGGTTTCGGGCGCTGTGCAGCACGCGCTCGATGCGGACCGTGTTCGTATCGGGCAGATTGCGAAAAATATGAGATAGCGGCCACGCACCGCCATTCGCAAACCGGGTGCGAGGTCGGGACGAGCCGGGAAAAGTTCGGGCCTGCGGCCACCGCGTGGCACTATTCCTCGAGTTACCTGATCAAGCTGGCGGCGCGCGGCGGGTTGTCACGCCCAACTTCCACACTTTGATGATTTGCCAGTCCCGAAAGCCGCCGGAGTCCTAGGCTTTTTTGGTCGGCAAGAAAATGTGGTGCTAAAACGCAGCCCCCGATACCGCTGTCGGCTGTTGGGCTCGCTTGACGACCAACGATTCTGTGTGGTGTCTTCAGGAGTGTCAGTACGCTAGCCAAACGCGGCCGCGTCAAGGGGATTGCGGCGTTCGATCGCTTATCGCACGAAAATCGCCTCTTCATATCGATGTCAATTTGTGGTGCCTAAATTTGATCATGGCTGATATCGCCTTGATATTTCTTGTTATTTTCTTTACAAGTGTGGAAGTTGGGTCACGGGCAATGTACCCGGCGATTTCGTCGAGGTCGGCCGCCGCGCGCGGCGATAGGAACAGACGGCGCGGCGTGTTCACTGGTTCGGTGGCGGACCGAAGCGGGAGCGCAGTTTTGCAACGACCTGATTGGCGTTCAGGCCCGGGCCGCTGTCGATGCCCTGCTGGATCAGGTTGCGGAGTTCCTCGGTTTCCAGGGTCTCGATCTTTCGGCGCAGGCGCCAGTCGCGTAGCGCGTCTTGCACGACCTCACTGACGCTGCCGTAGTCGCCGGCTTCGACAGCCGCACGCACCTCGGCGGCCATGTCAGGCGTTAGTGCGACGCTGAGCTTTTCGACGTTGGCCATAAAGCGATCATGGCATCGCTCGGGGGTTGGTAGCAAGAATTCCAACCAAGGTTCGAAGCCAGACGCTGTTATAGTGGTGAATCGGTCAGGGGGCCTCTATCGGCGGCTGCAACGGTCCTCATTACGTAATTTAAGCGGCAACTACCTTGACACTCACCGCGCGGGCGAAAGCGGTAGTTCACTGCGGCCATGCAATCGTTACGGCTCCGCGTGGAGCAGACCTTCGCGTGGGAGGATAAATTCAAGCGGCTGCTTCTGCGGTTCGAGTTCACCCAGCAGAGGCACTACTGCATGAAGTTGATGGCTTACACGCTTATCAACCTGAGACATTTTTGTGGTGCCTGAAACTCGCAACCGGAAGGCGTTGTAAGCGGCAAACCAAGCCAACACGACGCTGTCAATTCGTCGCGAACCATTGCCATGTGGGCGATCCAACATAATTCAACGAGAGAGTTTCACCACCATTCAACAGCAAATTAAACGGCGCGGAATTCATACCAGGGGTAGTGACCCATATGCTATGGTCATCCAGCGCTATCGTCGAAACAGTTGTGCTGGTGGAGGGGATTTGAATGAATACGCGCACTTTAAATGGGAACGGATTGGTCATCGCGACGTTAGCCGCCGGCATGGCAGGAGTCGCGGTCAGCAGGCCAACATCGTTAATTCCGTAAACCCCAGTGACTTTGCAATTGCCAGTGGAAAAGACAACACAAGTCTGGCCCGCGGCCCAGCCGCCATTCGAGCGCTGCGCACCGCCATTCCACAGCACGGTTGGTGGGCTTGAACCCCCGCTTGTCATAACGATGGCCGCCTGGGCGGCTGTGCCAACACCTGTTGGATTGCCGCCGACACCCAAGTTCGTAAACTGATAACCGCCACCGACGTTGTTGGAAGATGATGCATCGACGCCATAGGCGACAGTATCACAATCAATGTTGACAAACTTTCCGTAACCATTCTTCGGACTGACGCCGGCAGTCGCCGTATCATTCAAAACGATAGCCGCATATTTGACGAATATACCAACATTGGAAACGGAAATCGCATCAGCACGCGAAACCACAATGCCCTGGCTGTGATTGAGAACCCACGTATCGATAGTCTGCGGCGTTGCAAGTCCGAGATAAATATTGTAGAGAGGCTCGATCTCTATGCGGTCGATAAACACGTAGTCTTCTGCATTATCAACGTGAATAGCCATTAGATATGAGCCGATTTTGCAATCAAAAATTGAAACCCGGCCAACGGCAAGGAAGATACCGATATAACTATTAACCAAGGTTACGCGCGCTATTGCATTTCCTGCACCCGTAGCCAGGATCGTCGGGGGGTAGGCTGTTGGTGTGATTGCGGTTGGCGCGACTTGACTTGGATAAAAAATCAGGCAATCGGTGACGGACGCAGCATAGCCGGCGAGCGTGACAAAGGACCCTGCTGTTGAGTTGACCAATAGAGTCGGCGCAGTAACTCTGGTCGCCGGATTGACGCCAGCATCGAACGGCCCTTGCAATGAACCTTGCAGCGTAACCGCTGCGGGAATAGTGATAGGATCGATCAAGAAAGCCTTGACCGGAAAAGTCACCGTCCCGCCGCCTTTGCCGTTCATCCAAGTCATGGCGGAATTAAAGGCGAAGGTATCGTTCGTCGTGCCATTTCCCACTGCACCGAACTGCATGACGGAAACCGAATCCTGTACCGCGGCTCGGTACCAGCGCCGACTGGAGGCATCAACAAGGACGGTGCCCCCATTATCAGCCGTGGTTATATCAGTAGAAATGTAAAAGAAGAGACCTTCACCGCCATCGCAAACTGTTGCATAGCCACTGAGGTATACGCAGTTAACCGCAAGTGTAACAGTGGTCTTAAGACGAAGGCTTGCGACGCTGGCAACGATATTAAGCGGAAGATTCGCGGCGGTTTGATAGCCAGTCGGATTGGCAGAAGAATAAGCACCGAGCGCGATCAATGCATTGGCAGCGGTCGAGGCACCGGTGCCACCATTTGTCACGGCAACGATACCCGACAAACTGGCCGCGGTATTCGCTACGCTGAGAGCACCATTGGAACTGGTCAACGTGGTGACATCCGGCTTGAGGCTCGCATAGTGTTATCTCCTTAAGTATTCGCTGCCATCCCTATAGCGTGAATCACGTCGAAAAGCAAGCAAAATCTTGCCAACACGGAACGAGCCAAAAAATCGCTTGCGCATCGGCTCGGCAAAGCCAAAATTAATTTACAAAGTTTGACCGCCGCCTTGTGCCAATCAATTCTGGCGGGTCAGCGATTTGACGAAATTACGGCTGTAATACAGTTTGCGGCCGTCAGTGGCTGCGGTTGGACACCACGCCGTGGCGTCCTCGAAGTCGAGATGCAAGTTTAGCAGAGCAAACAACGGCTCCTTGGCCAACATTTTGACCCGCGTCTTCGACAGCTCAAATTCTATTGGGTCAGGGGCAGCGACGCGCGGGGCAAGGTTTTGCGGGGTTAGAGGGCGTGGGACATGGGGCGGTGGTCCGGAACGGCGGGCTGTACCGCGGGGTCGGGCTGGGTGCCAAACCGAGCCTCGGCCCGTTTGATGCTGGCGGCGATGCGGAGGTCGCGCTGGCGGTCTTCCTCGGCTTTGGTCTGCGGGACGGCGGCGGAGATGGCGGCGGTTTCGACTTTTGGCGGGGTTGAGTGAGTACGGGCTGGGCTTCTGGCTGGGGGGGCTGGGCTGGTGGCGGGATTTCTGGAGCTGGGCGAGCTGGGTTGCGGCTTTCGTGGACTCGCAGCTGAGTGTGACGGCGCTGCCGCGGAGGCGGATTATCCGCGTCAGGGACTTGTCCGGGTCGGCGGCCTGGCTGAGGGCTTCGAGGGCCTGGAAGGCAGGACAACTTCCCACCATTTTCGCTTTGGCTGCACGGTTACTTGACCGGCCTGGCATCCGCACTTCCGTTCGACGCGATGCCAAGAGTGAACATTTCGACTGGGTGGATCTGCCAAAATCCGATGCGATGGTGCTGGCTAGTTGCTCCAGGAAACGGGACACAAGAACTGTCGAGACCGCCGTTGATGCTGCCGCGTTCTTGCTTAGCCCTACCTCCAAGAAGAAGACGCTGCTGCGTGGCGTAGATGGAAAGCGCGAGTGGCGTGCCTATTTCGGCGGGTCGCCCAGCGCCCATGGCTTCAAAAGTTTCGAGGGTTTGAGCGTGGAACCCCCTAGGAGCGGGCAACACTAAGACTGCCGAATCCCGCGAGTTTGCGCATACAATCTGTAGGAACATACACGTCATAGAGATTGAGCGGCCCCATCAGAATCTTCTGGTCGCCCAAGACCACCATAGCCGTCTCGTCCACTATGGCGGATTCGTCGGGATGATGGTGCATGGAAGGCCTTGACGAATGCCGACCCCACGGCATCAAATCCGTGCTCGTTTACGTCCCTGACGCCGACAACACCCGCTGTGTCTTGCATGAACGACTTTCGAGCGGAACGATCTACTTTTAGCGAGCCAGCGCCGTGCTCGCAAATTCTGCGAGCCCTGACGACATGAAATACGAAAGACTTGGCTAGAGCCATCTGAGCGCAGGCCCGGCCCCCAAAATCTTCTTGGCCATTGGAAAAGACGAGCTGCGTTTCCCGTCGGATCAGCCGCTGCATCGCTTCAAAATCGCCACAGGCTGTCTCCAGCATGAGCGCGAAACCAGTTGCAGTGGACATGCTTGGCAGATTTGGCGGGGACATGGCCGGGGCTGCTGGTGGAGCAGTGTCATTGCCCAATAACTATATCGCGTAGGCTCTTTCTGGCCAGTGCAATTTGCCGCTTGCGTGAGCGACACCGCCTCGTATTCGCCGTCCCGAAAGGGTAAGCTTTGAGACGAAAAATAGCGCCTGTGAAATCAGCGGCCTGCACGTCGCAAAAGTCAGTCTCATATGTTAGGAGACGGACGCGCCTGCGGTGGTCTTTGACAGAGCTACCGGGGTGCGCGGTCGCAGGCATCGGTCGAAACACGGGCGTACAAGTTGATCAAAAGTCAAGCTCACTGTGTGAGCCTAGCCGGACAAGCTCGAGGCTTGTGTCGTCAGGCTTGCGGTAGATCAGTACGAGGTCAGGCCGGGTGTGACAATCGCGATGATCGCTCCATTCGCCCGACAATGGATGATCGGGGTGTCGGCGCGAAAGGGCTCATCCGCTGCCAACATATCCACGACTTTCATCAACAGATTGTCCAGCTTCTTGCCGTGGTGCCCTGATTTCTCGCGCCGGTAATCCCGTTTGAATCGGCCCGTATATTCAACAGTCCGCATTCAGGCTCGCGAGGAGACGGGACGGGCTGCCGACGGTGACGACCTCACCGCGGCGGGCTGACTTCATCGCTTCCACGGTTTCGGCATTCGGCACCAGCGGCTCGAACGGCAGCGCTTTTTCGGCGGCGACACGTTTCAACAGCAGGCGGAAGGCATCGGACAGGGAAAGCCCCATGGCGGCCAGCACAGCGGCAGCCTCGTTCTTGGTGGCTTCGTCGATCCGGGCGCGAACAACGGAATTTTCGGCCATGGCTCAAATCTCCTTCTGAGCTACATTGTAGCTCAGGCACGCTTGGGTGTCCAGAAGAAGTGTTTGGTTTCTGGCGGGCCTGCGCCCGCAATGACGACAGCAACTGGGCCGAGACCGCTTGGTGTGAGAGGCGGCAGTTGCCGGTTTTACTCTCTCACACTCGGTTCCATAGGACATCATCAAAATTCCAGACCGGCAGGCGCCATGGCCGGTTCCGGCCGGTCATGTCGCCTGCATAAGTCCGTTCCCTACGCGCCCGTGACGGACGTCACCACCTCCACGACATGCTCCGCGGTGAACCCGAGATACTTCATAACCGCCGCCCCCGGTGCAGACTCGCCAAACCGGTCGATCCCGACGACTGCCCCGTCCAGACCGACATACTTGTACCAGCACATCGTGCTCTGAGCCTCCACCGCCACGCGTTTGATCCCAGGGGTCAGCACAGAATCGCGCCATGCCTTGTCCTGCCGGTCGAACACCGTCGTTGACGGCATCGACACCACCCGCGCCTTCACCCCGCGCTGGGCCAGCAGATCGCGGGCCGCCGTGGTGATCCCCACCTCGGAGCCGGTTGCGATCAGGATCACATCCGGCGTCCCGTCAGGATCGGACAGCACATACCCGCCGCGCGCCACCAAGGCCGCCCGCGCCACGCCGCCACTGTGCTGAGGCAGATTCTGGCGCGTCAGCAGCAGCGAGGTCGGTCCGTCCGCCCGCTCAATCGCATGACGCCACGCCACCGCCGTCTCCAGCATGTCGCAGGGCCGCCACACATCCATCTCCGGGATCAGGCGCAGCGAACTCGCGTGTTCCACGGGCTGATGCGTCGGGCCATCCTCGCCCAGGCCAATGCTGTCGTGGGTCAGCACGAAGATCGAGCGTATCTTCATCAGCGCGGCGAGGCGCAGGGCGTTGCGGGCGTAGTCGGAGAAAATCAGGAAGGTGCCGCCGAACGCGATAAACCCGCCGTGCAGCGTGATGCCGTTCACCATCGCCGCCATGCCGAACTCGCGCACGCCGTAGTGCAGGTAGTTGCCGGCCTTGCCGTGGTCGATGGTGATGCAGCCCTTCCAGTTGGTCAGGTTCGAACCGGTCAGGTCGGCCGACCCACCGAAAAACTCAGGGACAAACGCAGCGAAGGCCTGGATCGAATTCTGCGAGGTCTTCCGGGTGGCGATCGGATCGGTGACCGCCGCGGCTTCAGCGATGAACGCATCCGCCTTTGCCGCGAAATCTTCACGCAACGCGCCGGAGACGCGGCGGCGGAATTCGGCGGCCTCGGCCGGGAACGCGGCGGCGTAGGCGGCGAACTTCTTCTCCCACTCGGCCTGCAGCGCGGCGCCGGCCGGTCGTGCATCCCATGCCGCGCGGATTTCCTCGGGCACCTCGAACGCGGGATACGGCCAGCCCAGGTTTGCCCGGGTCGCCGCGACCTCGGCGGCTCCGAGCGCCGCGCCATGCGACTCGTGGGTTCCGGCGGCATGGGGCGCACCGAAACCGATGACCGTCTTGCAGCAGACCAGCGTCGGCCTGCCGCAGGGGGTGACCGCTTCCGCCACCGCAGCGGCGAGCGATTCATTGTCCAGACCGTTCACGTTCGGGATCACCCGCCAGCCATACGCCTCGAACCGCTTCGGGGTGTCGTCGTTGAACCAGCCCTCGACGTGGCCGTCGATGGAAATCCCGTTGTCGTCGTAGAAGACGATCAGCTTCTCCAGCCTCATTGACCCGGCGAAGGAGCAGGCTTCGTGCGAAATGCCCTCCATCAGGCAGCCGTCGCCGCAGAACACGAAGGTGCGGTGATCGACGATCGCATGCTCGCCGCGGTTGAAGGCGAGGGCGAGTTGTTGTTCGGCCATCGCCATTCCGACCGCAGTCGCCAGACCCTGACCCAGAGGCCCGGTGGTGGTCTCGACGCCGGCGGTAAGCCCATACTCCGGATGCCCTGGCGTCTTCGAATGCAACTGACGGAAATGCTTCAGTTCATCGATCGGCAGATCATACCCGGTCAGATGCAGCAAACCATACAGCAGCATCGACCCGTGCCCGTTGGACAGCACGAACCGATCGCGCCCGGGCCACTTCGGATCGGCCGGGTTGTGCCGCATGTGATGGCGCCAAACGACCTCGGCGATGTCGGCCATGCCCATCGGCATGCCGGGGTGGCCGGACTTCGCCTGCTCCACCGAATCCAGCGCCAGAAATCGCAGTGCATTTGCCAGCAACCGAGCAGGCGGAGTCGTCTGTTCCGTCTTGACCGCGTCCATGACCATCTCCCTTCGCATGAAGAGCGATTTCTAGCATCTGTGGCGAGGCTGGGAAGGGGACCTGCGAACGTACTTCATTAATCAGTTGCTCCGCCGCTATACTTCGCTCGATGCCGCAACGAGGTACGCAGGACACATGGCCGCGAGATCATCGACGATAGAGCCCCGCAAGTTTGCTTCCCCCGCCGTCCGGGCGCTGATGAGCCAGCGCAGCGCCGAATTCGCCGGCCTGATGCTCGGCCTGTTCGGTCTGGCGATCCTGGTGGCACTGGCGACCTACGATCCGCGCGATCCATCATTGAATACTGCCACCACCCGTCACGTCAGCAACATGGCCGGCCCGGGTGGCGCGATGCTGGCCGACATGCTGCTGCAGGGGTTTGGCATTTTCGGCGCGCTGCCCGGTATCGCCATGCTGTCCTGGTGCTGGCGGATCGCATCGCATCGCGGTCTGGGCAGTTTCAGCGGCCGATTCGCGGCGCTACTGGCGGGTTTGCCGCTGCTGTCGGCCGCGGTGTCCGTACTGCCGGCCGGGCACGGGAGGCCCTGGCCAGTGATGGCTGGATTTGGTGGCTCGATCGGGCAGATCATCGCCGATGCCGAGCTGCACGCCGGCCACGCGCTGTTCGGCATCGTCGGCGCCGCGTCGGTCTGGCTGCTGAGTGCCGCCTTGGCAATCGCGCTCGGTATGCTGTCGCTGGGCCTTTCGCGGTCGGAGTGGCTCAGCGCGGGCCATGCCGCGGGCCTCGCGGCCCGATTCTCGGTGTCTGGGGGGCGGGGGGCCGTTGGGGCGCTGTCGCGGGGCGCCGGCGGGGTGGGCAATGCGTCCGGCTGGCTGGTCAATCTGGTGAACCGCGGTCCGGGACTGGAGCCTGATGCGGCGCCCGAGCCTCCGGTCTGGCGGCGGCCGGTGGTACGGCAAGGCCTGCCGGAGGAGGCCAGACAGGCTGACGCGCCACAGGCGGAACCCGCGGCGCCGCAGGGTCGGGTTACGAGGCAAATCCTGCCGCCGCTGCGCAAGCCGCAGCAGCAAAGCCTGCCGCTGCCCGAGGCCGGGTGGCAGTTCCCTTCGATTGGCCTGCTGAAGCCGCCACCGCCGCGCGCCAGCACCGGCCCCAGCGAGGAAGCCTTGCAGGCAAATGCAAGGCTGCTTGAAACGGTCCTGTCCGACTACGGCGTGCAAGGCGAGATCGTCGAGATCCGCCCCGGCCCGGTGGTCACGCTGTATGAACTGGTGCCCGCCCCCGGCATTCGCAGCGCGCGGGTGATCGGCCTGGCCGACGATGTGGCGCGCAGCCTGTCGGTGACCGCCGTCCGCATCGCCACGGTTCCCGGCCGCAACGTCATCGGCATTGAGGTGCCGAACAGCCGGCGTGAGACCGTGTTCCTGAGCGAGATCCTGTCTAGCGACGAGGTGCTGAAATCGGCCGGCCGGCTGTCTTTGGCGTTGGGCAAGGATATCAGCGGCAAGGCGATCGTTGCCGACCTGGCGCGGATGCCGCATCTGATGATCGCGGGCACCACCGGGTCGGGCAAATCGGTGGGCGTCAACGCGATGATCCTGTCGCTGCTGTATCGGTTGTCGCCCGACCAGTGCCGGCTGATCCTGATCGATCCGAAGATGTTGGAACTGTCGATCTACGAGGGCATCCCGCATCTGATGGCGCCGGTGGTGACCGAGCCGGCGAAAGCGGTGACGGCTCTTAAATGGACTGTGCGCGAAATGGAACGCCGCTACCGCGCCATGTCTCAACTGGGCGTCCGCAACGTCGGCGGCTACAACGACCGTGTCACAGAGGCTCGGGCCAAGGGTGAGGTCGTTACGCGTAAAGTCCAGACTGGTTTCGACCCCGACACCGGCCGGCCCACCTTCGAGGAACAGCCGCTGGCGCTGGAGCCGTTGCCGTTCATTGTGGTGGTCGTCGATGAAATGGCCGACCTGATGATGGTCGCCGGCAAGGAGATCGAGCAGGCCGTGCAACGCCTTGCCCAGATGGCCCGGGCGGCCGGCATTCATGTGATCATGGCGACTCAGCGGCCGTCGGTGGACGTGATTACCGGCGTGATTAAGGCCAACTTCCCGACGCGGATCAGCTTTCAGGTGATCAGCAAGTTCGACAGCCGCACTATCCTCGGCGAACAGGGCGCTGAACAACTGCTGGGGCTGGGCGACATGCTGTTCATGCAGGGCGGCGGCCGGATCACCCGAGTGCATGGCCCGTTCGTTACGGATGACGAGGTGGAAAAAGTGGTCGCCTTCCTGCGCGAACAGGGCGAGCCGGCCTATGTGGATGATGTGACCGAACCGGTCGAAGGCAACGGCGGCGGCGACGCCGACCCGCTGCTATCCGGTATCGCGGGGGCGAGCGACAGCGACAAGAGCCTGTTCGACCAGGCAGTGGAGGTGGTGGCACGGGAGGGTAAGGCGTCGACGTCGTTCATCCAGCGGCACCTGAACATCGGCTACAACAAGGCTGCCAAGCTGATCGAGCAGATGGAAAAGGAAGGCATCGTCGGCACCGCGAACCATGTCGGCAAGCGGGAGATTCTGGTGCGGCGCACGAACGACGACATGGATTGCTGATTACAGGCGAGGTGCGAACCGACGGGCGGTTCGGCGGGTTCATGACGAGAGACCGCAATGGATATCCGACAGGCCACGCTTGATGACGCGGCTTCCGCCTGCCACGTGCTCAGGCGGTCGATCAAGGAGCTGTGCGTTTCGGATCACGGCAATGACCCGACGATTTTGAGGCAGTGGCTGGCGAACAAGACTCCGAACATCGTCTCGTCCTGGATCGCGAAGCCCGGCACTGCCGTACTGGTCGCGGTCGAGCGGGATACGATCCTGGGTGTGGGTTCAGTCACCAATGGCGGCGAGATCACGCTGAACTACGTCTCCCCTGATGCGAGATTTCGTGGCATCAGCCGCGCACTGATCGGCGCGCTCGAAGATCGGGCGATGCAGTGGGGCAATGCGCGGTGTCATCTCGTCAGCACAGTGACCGCGCGCCGGTTCTACCGCAGTGCCGGATACACCGATCATGGGCCGCCGCTGAGCAAATTCGCAATGAGTTCTTATCCGATGTCGAAGGCGTTGGTGCAGGGTTCAGCTTGACCATTGCCTGGCGCCGCGGCGGAATGGGTTGCTGTCGCACCCACGCATAACTGAGGCGGTCCCGCGGCTCGTCGCTGACATTCGGATGGATCAGCCACCGGCGTAACAGACACTCCCTGATCAGGCCGGCCTTCGCCATCACGCGCGCGGACGCGGCGTTCTCCGCATCGCAGACCGCACCGATGCGGAAGACCGACGACTGGGCCACCCCCAAGCCGTAACCTTGGTCAGCGCCTCGGTCATCAGGCCTGGCCCCCGTATGCGCGAGCCAGGACAAAGCCGAATTCGATGCGGTGCCCGGCGGCCAGCCTCAGGTGAACCCGTCGGGAAACATGCCGATCAGTATGCCCGGCTTTTGCCGTGCGCGGCCAGCGGCGACGTCGCGCGCGACTTGTGGCAGGATGCGTGAGGGGATGCCCCAACAATGCATCCCCTCACGCTGGACCGCAACTTTGTTACGCCTCCATGCGTTGACCGAAACGACGGCGGCGCGACGCGATGGGCCGGCCGCCGATGCCCTCCGTTCGAAGGACGTTGTTATGCGTTTCCTACACTTTGCTCTCTTGCTGATGGCGGCTCCCGGGCTGACCGCCTGCATCATCGAGGAACCCCGGCGCCGCCCTCCTCCGCCACCGCCGCCCGAGTACGGCAGGCCGCCGCCGCCGGGTTATGACTACCGACCCCCGCCGCCGGAGTATCAGCGTCCGCCGCCGGGTGGGTACTAAACCGAACCCTCTACCGGTTGGGTCGCTGAACCACGACCATGGCTGACTGGTGGGACGTGATTCCCACCAGCGTCTCGGTGATGTTGCGCACGACCACCGAGCCGTAGGCGGCTACCGCGACGATGGCGCAGGCCCAAATCAGGTTCAGGGCGAGGCGTCGCATGTCAACTCGCCAGCGCGTAGCGGCGGTGCGAGGTTATCCACGCCTCGCGGTTCATGACCTGTGGAAGGATGTCGGCGAGCCTGCGCTGTGTCGTTTCGGACGCGCGGATCAGCGGCAGCCGCACCTCGCTCGTCGTCAGGTTCAGGATCGCCAGCGCTGCCTTCAGCGGCACCGGATTGCTTTCCACGAACAGTAACTCGTGCAGCGGCGCCAGCAGATCCCGCGTGCGCGCAAACGACGTGAGGTCGCCGCTGTCCCAGGCCAGGTGCAGCAACGCGCAGAGCGACGGCGCGATATTGGCGGTCACTGAGATGCACC
>JBEKLE010000086.1:0-32912 GCA_050010355.1 Rhodopila sp.
CTCGCTTTCCGCCAGCGTCATGTCGGCACGCGGGACACGATAGGGCACCGCGATGTATCCGTCGGCCACGTCGTCGACCACCCAGACGGTCGCCAGGCTGCGTGGGTCGTAGACGACAATGCACTCGGTAAGGGTCAAAATGCCTTACAGTGCAGCGCTAAACGCAAAGGACAAGTGCAGTAGTAAAGGGTTAACAGACTGATCTAAAACGAGATCGAGTGCAGCGGTCAACGCAGATCGACATGAGCGGCAACCGGAAAGCGCGGGAGAGCAGGCGGCCGGATGACATCGGAAAAAGCGCTGGAACACTGACCAACACGACGTCCCCCGGCACGGTCACCGATCCCGATCTGAAAACATTCGACCGTCCGGGAGCGGACCCGAGTGAGACCTCGCCAGCAGGACCAGACAACGGCAGTCACAACACGGCCCAGCCGACCTGCCAGCGTCGAGACAGAGTGGCTATACGCGGCGGACTGGACGGCTTTCGAGGATTGGTGCCGCCCGCGAAGCTTGGTTCCGCTCGCGGCCAGTGTCGCCACAGTGGCCGCCTTCCTGACCGAAGGTGCGACAACGCTGAGCGCCGGTGCCCTGAGCCGCCGTGCGGCGGCCATCGCGGCAAAACATCGCCAGGGCGGCTTCGCCTCGCCCGCAGCAGATCCGGCTGTCGGGGCGATCCCGCGTGCGGCACGCCGCACCGCTCAGACGACCGGCCCTTAAGGGATCTGCCACCCTGATTCGCATGGGGTGTTATGGGACCGCCCGGTCGTTGCAGCCGGGAGTGCGGGATGAAGTGGCGGGTCATGTTGGATTGGAGTTGATCGGACCGGATCGGACCGTTGGCGTTCATAAGGTCGGTGATCGCGTGGCCGCGGCCGTGCGCCGCGGGACCGGGCTGACACTGGGCGCAGGGCAAACATCTGCTTGCTGCGTGGCTCCGAGGAGTGTGAGAACGGCGTAGGGCGGCTTAGCGGCCGGCATTCCGTGAGCACGGGCGCGCGGCAGGGAGCCTGGGAGGACGCTTCGCAGATGAAACCAACAAGGACGCTTATGGGAAGTAGGTGCGTGCAACCGGCGGGGGCAGGGTCTCCAGGAAAATAAAGAGCCTGTCAGTAATTCTGTGTGCGAGGCATAACGAACGCCAAGGAGGCGTATTATGCCGAGCCGAGCGAAAAAACTGGACCGCGCCGTTGCCAAGCTGCCTTCAGTCCCAAAGGAGTTGGTTGACCAGTTCGTGACCGGTCCGATGACGGGCGATGCGATCAACGCGGCGGGGCTTGCGTTCAAGCAGGCGCTGATCGAGGCCTCGCTGAACGCGGAATTGACGCACCATCTTGGTTATGCGGCGGGCGCGGACCGGCCTGAGGTGGCCACCAATCAGCGCAACGGCTTCACCGCAAAGACGGTGCTGACCGGCGACGGCAAACTGCGGATCGAGACACCGCGCGACCGGGACGGCAGTTTCGAGCCTTTGCTGCTGCCCAAACATGCGCGCCGGTTCACCGCGTTCGACGACAGCATCGTGGCCTTGTATGCGCGCGGCCTGACGGTGCGCGAGATTCAAGGCTATCTGGCTGAAAGCTACGGCACCGAGGTGAGCCCCGACCTGATCAGCACAGTGACCGACGGCGTGCTGGCGGAGGTCACGGCCTGGCAGGCCCGGCCGCTGGAGCCGGTTTACCCCGTCGTTTTCTTTGACGCATTGCGGGTGAAGGTGCGGGAAGACAACGTGGGGCGCAACAAGGCGGTGTACCTGGCATTGGGGATCCGCCGCGACGGCTCGCGCGAGATTCTGGGGCTGTGGATCGAGACCACCGAGGGTGCCAAGTTCTGGATGAAGGTGTTCAACGACCTGAAGACCCGTGGCGTCAACGACATCCTGATCGCGGTGACCGACGGGCTGACGGGGATGCCGGCGGCGCTGGCGGTGGTTTTCCCGCGGACCACGTTGCAGACCTGCATTGTGCACCTGATCCGCAACAGCCTCGATTACGCGAGCTGGAAGGACCGCAAGCCGCTGGCCGCGGCGCTGCGTCCGATCTACGCCGCGGCCAGCGCCGAGGCGGCAGAAGCGGCCTTGGATGCGTTCGCCGACGGCGAATGGGGGCGGAAATTCCCGACCGTCGTTGCCGCGTGGCGGCGGGCGTGGGACCAGGTGATCCCGTTCTTTAGCTTCCCGCCGGAGATCCGGCGGGTGATCTACACCACCAACGCGATCGAGAGCGTGAACGCGCGGGTGCGCAAGATCATCAAGACGCGCGGCCATTTCCCGACCGACGACGCGGCGAACAAACTCATCTGGCTCGCCCTGCGCAACATCACCGCGGACTGGGGGAAAGCCGCGCACAACTGGAAGGAGGCGATGAACCAGTTCGCGATCCTGTATGACGGCCGCTTCAATGCAGCGGGCTGATCCCCTTGGTTCATCGTTACGTAACGGAGGACAGCCATGCCCAGGGGCCGTCAACCCGAAGGCGAGGCCGCGCTGAGCAACGCCGAACGCCAGGCGCGCTATCGCGCCCGGCGGCTGTCGCTGCAACCGCCGGCGGCCATCAAACAGCTTCGCCCGGCACGGCGCAGCCGGTCAAAGCGTTGGAACGACGCGCTGGCCGAGCTGCGCGCTATTCAGGCGGAGTGTGCCGCGTGGTACGATGCCCTGCCGGAAAGCCTGCGCGACAGCACCACGGCGGCTGCGCTCGAAGAGATGAGCGAGCTCGATCTGGACGCGATCGCCGCGGTTCAGCCGCCGCTTGGCTATGGCCGTGACTGACCGGTGCGCCTCGACGTATGGCTCAAGCGTGGCGCCGCGCCCGGGCCGTGGCAAATCGTGGGTCCTCGCCATGCTCGCCCCCAAGCGGGGGCTGTGCGTGGCTCCGGTCCCGCCGCAAGCGGCGGACTTGCCACGACCCGCCCGCGACGCCGAGACGATGCCAGGTCGGGACGAAGGAACAGGCGCTTTGATCGAACCAAGGAACAACCGTGAGCAAGCATCATGGCCTTGCCGTCACGAGCACGCGTCGCCTAAAGTCATTTGCCCAATGGTGGGCGAGACTGACCCTGCCTCGCACACAGAAATACTGACAGTCCCAAAATAAAAGGGCAAATTGACGGCTCAGCCGTTTAACCGTAATTCTAGGTTTATCTAGCTGATTCGACAGGGTCTTTTGAGTGGCTGTGCTGCCTTCCGATCGCCCGTTCGTGTGCCCACCAACCGCCCGATGGTGCTCACGGGCGCCGCCGCTGCGATCGCCAGGCTCGACCAAGCCCTCGCCAGCCGAAGAGCCCTCGGTACTCAGCACCCTCGGTCACCCCAGCGCGGATAACGGATCAAATCAACCGCGTTGCGCGCCGTCAAGCGAAGCGCGTCACGGCGTTGCTTTCGATCTGAGGATGATTGGAATTGTGTCGCGGTGATCTTGTCTGTTGCATTGGTCAATGCCCCCCTGCCGCTCCACCGGAAGCGGCAACTTTCCTGGCAAACAGCAGGGCAATCGCTGCCAGCGCAAGCAGCACGCCAATGACAGCGAACGTATCGCTGAACCCGAGAATCAGCGCCTGCCGTTTGATCACCCCGCCGATCGCCACGATCGCCTGGTGCTGGGCCACCGCTGGGTCCGACGTTCCGTGCGCCAGGAAATAGGCGGTCATATCGCTGATCCGCTGGCGGACCTCATCGCGATAGAGTGTCACCGACTGGCCAATCACGTTGGAATGGTACTGTTCCCGCTTCGTCAGCACGGTCGCCAGCGTGGCGGTTCCCACGGCGCCGCCCAGATTGCGGAGCATGTTCGAAAGGCCGGACGCTGACCCTGCTTCACTGGGGGCAATGCCGCCGGTGGTGATCGCGCTGATCGGCGTGAGCACCAGAGCTTGGCCGATTGCGCGGACAATGTTCGGCAGCCAGAACTGATCGCCGGCGGAGTCAGGCGACAGCGTCACGTTCATGAAACAGCTCGCGGCGAAGATGCTGATGCCCAGGAAGCCGATATGGCGCGCGTCGAACCGTTTCATCAGCAACGGCACCAGAGGGATCAGCAGAAGTTGCGGCAACCCAGTCCAGGCCAGGACGTTGCCGATCTGTTCGGCATCGTAATGCTGCACCTGGCCGAGATATTGCGGCAGGATATAGACGGAACCGAACAAAGCGAAGCCGACCAGCACGTTGACCAACACGCCCACGCCGAAGTTCCGCCGTTTCAGCAGGCGCAAATTGACCAGCGGCTTCACGACAGTCAGTTCGACGGCGAGGAACGCCGTAAGGAAGACGACAGCCACAATCGTCAGGTCGAAGATGAAGGGCGAGGCCAGCCAATCGTCCTTGTTGCCTTCCTCCAGAACGGTCTGCAGCGCTGCCAGACCGATCGCCATGGTCACGATCCCCACCCAATCCCCCTCCTTCAAAAGGGACAATTGCATCGGCTCGCGCTCCAGCGTGAACGCCAGCGCGATCACCATCGCAATGCTGGGTGGCGTGTTGACGAAGAAGATCGTCTGCCAGCCGTAATTCTCGGTCAGGAAGCCACCGATCGTCGGACCGATCGCGGGAGCGAATGTGACCGACAGGGCAAACAGCGCAAGGCCGACCGGCTGCTGCACTCGCGGCAGCTTGGTCAGCACCATGGTGAAGGCCATGGGGATCAGAATGCCGCCAGCGAAGCCCTGGAACCCGCGCATGACGATCATCGAGCCGAGATCGTGCGTGAAGGCGCAGGCCATGGAAAACAACGGAAACAGGATCGCGTTCGCCAGCATGTAGCGGCGGAAGGAGAACACCCGGCTCAGATAGTCGGTCAGCGGGATGACGATGATCTCGCCGATCAGGTATGACGTCGACACCCAGGCGCCATTATCGACGCCAGTACCGATCCCGCCCTCGATATCCAGCAGCGACGCGTTGGTGATCTGGATGTTCAGGATCGCCATGAACGCACCGATCATGCTGGCGAGCACGGCGATCCACGCGGTAATGCTCGCCTTTTCGGGCCGTTCGGCGAATGGCCGCGGGGGGATCATGGCGCCCGGTCCCATGGTTTGCGTGGTGCTCGACATCACGACAACTCCTGCCTCGAGACCTGTGACTCAGCCGTGGCTGGCGGTTTTGGTATCGATCGTCGGGTAGACAGACATGCCCGGCCGCAGCACGAGGTCAGGCGAGTTCGCCGCATCGAGCGTGATTTTCACGGGGATGCGCTGGACCACCTTGGTGAAGTTGCCGGTCGCATTGTCGGGCGGCAGCAGCGCGAATTCCTGGCCGCTGGCCGGCGCCAGACTGTCGATCCGGCCGTGGAACACCTCACCCGGGAACATGTCGACCGCGACGGACACGCTCTGCCCGGCGTGGACGTGCGTTAACTGCGTTTCCTTGTAGTTGGCAACGATATAAGGGTTCAGCGGCACGACGGCCATCAACTGTGTGCCGGCCTGGACATATTGCCCGACGCGCAAGGTGCGATTGCCGACCATGCCGTCTACTGCCGCGACGATGGTCGTATAGGACAGGTTGAGTTCGGCCTGACGGGCCGCGGCTTCGCCGTGGACCAGCGTCGCCTGCGCCTGTGCCAACTCGGCCTTGAGTGAGTCGACCTGCCTCTCAACCGTGGTCAGCGACGCGATGTCGCGAGCGACACTGGCGCGGGAAGCGGCAATCCGAGACGCGGCCTGCTGGGCACTCTGCACCGTACCCCAGCCGTCTTTCGCCAGGGCCGCATAGCGCTTGTCATCCTGCTCAGAGAAAACCTGATTGGCGGCATCGACGGCCACCGTCGCCCGAGCGGCCTCTATGATCGATTGCTGGGTTTCCAGTGCCGCCTGCTTACCAGCAATTGCGGCCCGGGCTGCCGCAACATCGGCATTGGCCTGGTCAAGCGCAGCCTTGAAGTCGCGGTCATCAATGCGCGCCAACACCTGGCCCGCTCTGACCCGCTGGTTGTCATCGACGAGAACCGTCTGGAGATAGCCCGAAACCTTGGGCGCGACGGTTGTGCTATCCGCCTGGACATAGGCATCGTCAGTCGAAACCTGGAACCGGCCGACGGTCCAATACTGCCAGCCGAAATAGCTGGCCGCGGACAGCGCCAGCACGGCGGCCCCGGCCAATAGCAGCTTGCGAGACCCGTATTTCACCGGAGCCGTCTTCTCCGGATTTTCGACGCCAGGGGCCCGCTGGCCGATCTGTGTCAGGGGCCGCGGGGGGAACGCCGCGTTTTCCCTGAGTACGATGTCCTCCAGCTTGAGGTTGATCCGGGTCGGCTCGGTCAGGACGTCTTCGTAGGTCGCCATGGGATCGCTCCTTGTCGGGCAACACGTTGAAAAGCGGCTTGCGCTTTTTAAGAAAACTACTAGTTTCCTAATTACACCGTGCGCATCAGCTGTCAAGAGGAATTTGGAAAATGAATGTGGTCCTAAATGAAGAGACGGTCAGCCGGGGTCGTGGCCGCCCGCCGGTCCGCTCTGACGAGGAGACCCTGAAGCTGATCGTTCAGACCGCCGCATTAGCCTTTCAGACCGAAGGCTATGCCGGGACGGGCATCGCCGACGTCGCGCAGCGCGCCGGCGTCTCGACAAAGACGCTCTACCGGCTGGTTCCGACCAAAGCAGACCTGTTCAAGATGGTTATCGCCGATCGGATCGGACGCTTCATGTCGGCCATCCATGAGCCGGACGGTGCGACGTCCGATCTGGCGACAGGGTTGGAGCGCATCCTTATTGCCTATGCCAACCTGAGCCTCGATCCGGAGGTTGTCGCGGTCTACAAACTGGTGTTTGCGGAGAGCGGTCGGTTCCCCGAAGTTGCAGAGGCTTTCTACCAGGGCGCCGTCCAGCGCACGCGGTCAGCGATGGCCGGGTGGCTGAGTCGGCAGCGCGAACGCGGTCTCATTGCCATCGAGGACCCGGATGCCATGGCCGGAATGCTGCGGGGGATGATGGTGATGGAGCTGCAGCGCGCCGCCTTGCTGGGGCAAGGGCCTACCCCGGACCCGGTCGCCATAGCCGCGCGGGCAAAGCTCTGTGCCGCTCTGTTTCTCAGGGGCTGCCTGACGTCGTCGCGCCGATCGGATGCTTGCGGCACCAATGGGCCAGAGCTGATGGCAGGCACAGGGAAGGCATGTTAACTTAACTTGTGGCGGCGGCCGCCTATCCTCCTGCGTGCCTGCAGCGCACCCCAGCCTAGACTAGTCGCGGCGAGCGTGTGGCACGCGACTCCGCAATTGGTGTCGTGCGCCGGCGGCGGCGTGTCGGCCTCGGCCTGCATGAATGTATCAGACGCAGCATCGTGGTCGAATGCGGCGTAGCCCCATCCGCCTGCGTCAGGGTTCAGGCACGCTTGTTCATCGTGGTGACGAGTCGACCTTCACCGCTCAATCAGGCTAACTTTTTCAACTGCACAGTTAGTGTGGAACAGCCGGTACCAGCAGCTGGCGGAGGGGATTGAGCGGACCGATCGGCGTGAGCTGGAACGTCATCAGATGGGCTTTGCCGAGTGGCAGCTCCTCCAGCATGGCGTGCGCTTCCTGAGTGTCGGTCATATTCAGGATGAAGACGACACCCGGCCGGTCTTCCAACGAATACCACTGGTCGATCTTGCCATCGAGATAGAGCTGCGTGGTCTCGCGAACCTCGGTCGGCAAAATGTGCTGAACCTGCGACATGTCCGTGCCAGGGGCGAAGGTGCCGACGGCCAGAATCTTGGTGATCGGCGTCTGCGGGGTTCTGTCGCAAATTTCCTGGGCGGACATGCGACACCCAAGAATGCGACTGGTTCTAACCCGCTAACGAATAGAATATCCGCGCCGGGCACACTTCACCTGTCGTCCGCAACTGGCCTTTGCGGATCATGTGCATGAGCTCGATACCAGCAAGCGTCACAGCAGCTGACCTGAAGGATTTAAACCCCAGCATTGGCCGCACCAACCGTTTGATGGCCCGATGGTCCTGTTCGACGACATTGTTGAGGTATTTGATCTGACGGATCTCGATGCCCGCCCTGTGCCCGGCGTTGTGGCTTTCGATCGCCGCCGTGTTGGCGCCGCTCTTGTCGATCGTGATCTTCTCAGGCGTACCATTCCACCTGATCGCCTTGCGCAAGAAGCGCAACGCGGCTTTGCGATCCCGTTTGGCAGTCAGCAGGAAATCCACCGTGTCACCGGCCTTATCGACAGCCCGATACAAGTACTTCCAGGTGCCCTTGACCCTCACGTAGGTCTCGTCCATTCGCCAACTGGGTCCTACCGGATGCTTGCGCGCCCGAAACTCCTGCTCCAGCAGCGGGACGTACTTGAGCACCCAGCGGTTGAGTGTGGCGTGGTCAACCTCGACGCCGTGCTCTTCCATCATTTCCTCGAGCTGGCGATAGCTGATCGGATACGCCACGTACCAGCGGACCGCCCACAGGATCACGTCCCGCTCAAAATGACTGCCCTTGAATTCGATCATCGCCACTCGCCAGCTGAAACCGTTGCCGGCAAACGTAAGCCACGCGGGTCGGGCGGCCAAGTTTGCGACAGAACCGTCAAGCCTGCTTCGCCGAGCCGAACGCTGCTGAGCAACGCCGCTCAGCAGAGCTTAAATTCCGAACCCGGGTGTATCAAAGTCGTTGACACGTTCCGTCATGATGTATCCGGAACCGGCTGGCAGACTTTGGGGCGCGCGATGCAGTCGATCACCACCATGGTGCCGGTGTGGCAGTGCGGACATTCTCGCAGTGACTGTCCGGTCAACGCCTCGAAACGGTCGCGGTAGTCAGCCCGCGGATCCGTTGCCGCTCCGGCCGGCGCCATCCCTGTCATCGACCCAATGCGCTGCGAAGCCGCCGGGCCATGCGTTCCCATTTGCCCCTATGATGTTCTCGCGATCCATACTGTCCCCGCCGACGAAAGGGCCAAGCTCCCGATCTTCGGTCGCTTCAAGCTGTTCGTTCATGGCGGGAAGCAGGCCTTTGTCGAACATCCTGATGCGTGCCATGGCTGCGGGCTATGCGTACAGGCCTGCCCGGAAAAGGCGATCAAACTCCGCAAAGTAAATCAAGGCTGATCTTAAAAAAGGACATCGGCGGAAGCGGCTTACTCCAACACGTTTCTTGTAGCCAAGGTCCTCTTTACTAAGGAGACGGTCATTCCCCTACGCCGAAGCTTCAGGTGACAAAGGCGTACCGAGCCACGCAAGCGTGGCCCGGCCCGTTCGGGTTACGGCCGCTCACGCTGATCCTGCTCCTGCGAATGGAATGGGCAGAAAGCGGAAACCGCGCCGGGGGCAGCCGGCGCGCGTGACTGCCGGGAGCGAACGCCGCCGAAAATATCGCCGCGCTGAAGAAGGGCGATATGGCGGAACGCGCCGCCGATCTTCTCACCGGCGCAAACTGGGCTGCCGACCATGCTGCGTGCGCCGCCTAGCGCCGGTCTCAGCGCGAGATGAGGTAACGCGTTATCGAAGCTAAGACGGGCTCCGGCGGCAACGCCGCGGCAGGTTTCTGCAGGTTTGTGCACAAAAGTACCAGTGCACGAAATAACGTCACGGTGCGGGAAGCGGAAACCGCGCCTGGAGCATCCGGCGCTTGATCATCGTCCCGGCTGGGGGCAAAGCGCCCCCTAATCGGCGGGCAAAAAAATTTTGCCGAACCTCTTGAAGAGCAATTTCCCTAAAAATATCTCGTCGATCGTCGAGGCCAAACGGCTCGGCACCACCGATGATAAAAGTGTTTGTACCCATGTTGCTTCGAGGAGGATATGGTTATGAGGACTTACGATTTTGCTCCCCTGTTCCGGTCCACCGTCGGCTTTGACCGGCTGTTCGACATGCTGGACAACAGCGCGCGGCCCGACTGGCCGCCCTACAACATCGAGAGAAGCGGCGAGAACCAATATCGCATCAGCATGGCCCTAGCCGGCTTCGGTCCCAATGAGATCGAGCTGATCCAGCAAGGCAACACCCTCTGGGTTTCCGGGCACAAGGGAACCGAGCAGGATCATCAGGAGATGCTCCACCGGGGTCTCGCGTTTCGCAATTTCAAGCAGTCCTTCAGTCTCGCCGACCATGTAAAAGTAACCGCGGCCAATCTGGAGAACGGTTTACTTGCGATTGAACTGGTGCGAGAAGTGCCCGAGCAGTTGAAGCCGCGCCGCATCGAGGTTGCATCTCCAGTTGCTACCATTTCACAGAAGGACCGCCCGCCGGAACTCGCCCATGGGATCGGCGGCGAGCGGAAGGCAGCCTGAATTTCATTACGATGCGCAATCTCAGCCTCCCGGACCAGGAGCCCGGGAGGCACCTGAGCAGGGAGATTGAAATGGATAGGAACCATCACACTGACCTCTGTATCGACAACGCCCGCTCTGAGCCGTCACTGTCAGTCACGGCCGCGCTCATGCACCCCGACGACGTGATGAGCAATTTGCAGCTTACGCGAGCGCAGAAGCGAGAAATATTAGCTTCATGGGCCTCCGATGCCCGCGCCGTCCCCGACATGCCCGCGCTCCGTCAACTGGACAGTGGCGCGATCGTTCGGGTCGATGATGTCTTACGCGCGCTGAGCGCTCTGGACGATAATGTGAAGTTCGGCCAGCACGCTCCCGGTCTGCTTCAGTCCTTGGTTCAGCGTCCACGCAGGCGTCCCCTTTCGTGGGCGAAGATTGCGGTGCGGCGCCGCTCCAGGGATGATGACGACGACGATCCGCCGCCGTGTCCGGCTATTATCGCCAGACCGCCCCGCAACCCGTTGTCAGATGGCGAGATCGTTAGTCCCGTTATGGCAATGGCTGCATGATTACCTGCCGACAGTGGTGATCCGGTGGCCGAATTCGCTCATCCTTGAGGCCGTCATCGCGAAGGGGGCGAACGCCGCCGAAATCTCGCCGCCGGGTTACGGGTTGGCACCGCGATCACCGAGGGGACGGCCAATTTCCTGGTGAACCGGCGAATGAATAAATCGCAGCAGATGCGCTGGCCGCGACGAGGGGCCGATCTCCTGCTCCAGGTTCGCTGCGCGGTCTACAACGGTACGCTTGGTTCAGGCTCCGGCCAGAGATTCCACCTAGCCAACGATACAAACCCGCAAAGCGCGATTGCCGCCTGACCCCCAAACTTGCGGCGGTCCCCAGTCGCCGCCGGGCGCCTTCAGGGCCGCTTGCGTTCAGCCAAACATAGCGCGACGGTTCCGAAACCGCGCGGGACGGCTGAGGCATCCCGGCTCGTCAAGCTCATTGGCGGAAGGAATTAAACGGCCGGGCTTTAGCACAATCATAGCGGCGACCGGTCCGGGGTCGCCAGGGCGAAGGAGAACCGCGATGGTACGGACGTACAAATTTGAAGTCGATCCAGTCGTTGAGCAACTCGATCGAATTCTACAGATGGAACTTGCGGGCGTCGTCTATTACACACACTACTCCTTTATGGTCTACGGTCACGCGCGGATTCCGATCACCTCCTGGTTGCGGGATAACGCAACCGAATCGCTGACCCATGCCCAAGAGGCGGGTGAGATGATCATGCGGTTACACAAGAGGCCAGCTCTCGGCATCGCGGCGCTGCCGACCACTCGGCATAATACGATAGACGAGATCATCACTGAAGCAGTGCAGCGGGAGGAAGCTGGCGAGGAACTATATCGCGAATTACTCTCCCTTGTGAAAGACAAATCCGTCGTGCTGGAGGAATACGCGACCCGCATGGTCGCGGCGGAGGCAGTACACATCCGGGAAATGGAGCTTATGTTGATGAAGCGCGCGCCCGACTAAGTTCGTCTTACTTAAGCGCGCAGCTTATTCGTGGGCGGCCCGCCGAGGCCAGAGATGATAGTGCGTGAGTCGCATTGCCGTCGCCCCGGGATGGCTCCCGGTAACCGGCTCAAAGTGCCTGGCGCCAAGAGGCCGTCCGTCAACATTGACAGTCTATCTTCAGCGGACGGCGTATCCGGGCATGCCGAGCCGATGACAACTGTGACAGCTGGATGCTCTCCGTCACCCTTCCAAAATGAAGGTTACTTCCACAGTCACTCGATACTCATGAATCTTGCCGTTTTTCACGCTCGCCTTCTCCTCGATCACGTGCAGACCACTGATCCACGCAATGTCCTGTTGCGCGTGCGAGGCCCTCTTAGATGGCGGCATCGAAGCTGGTCGGTGAAGCCGCGGTGATCTTTCACACGCTGGGTACTGCCATTTTTCGCCTCCGGGAATAGCAGCCGGCCGCCCCTATCGCGGTCCGCGCACGACACTGCGAGCATCGCCGCCGAGAATAGCAACCGCGCCCGGCTAATAGGACGATGCGATCCGAACAGCACAGTTGGTTATCGTATATTGGTTCACGTAGAACGGCTGAAGGACGGCCATGGCCTCGTTGCGCTTCTTGCTGTCCCAGAACGCCCGCATATCGTCAGCACTTTCCCACTGCGAGATCGAATATCCCGCATCGGGATCATTCTCGTCCCGAAGTAGCCATTGCCCCTTAAGCCCCTTCACCTCACCACGAATTTCCAGCGCTTTCTTGAAAGCGGCCTCGAAAGCATCCCATTGGCCGGGCAGGATTTTGCCCCAAATGACCCGCATCTGCATCGCGATACCTCCCTAGCGGCACTCGGCAAGGTACCTCGCAATTGCCCACCGGACACTGCCCGGATCGCCCTGTTAGTCCAAGTGTCCGCCGATAAAGATTATCGGCAGTGACGTCGGTTTACAAACAAGCCGCGAAATTCGCCTGGACTTGATACGGGGACAGACAGGCGCAGCGCGAAGGCCACGAATGTTTTGGACAGCTCACACGCTTCCGAAAAGGGGTCGTTGACACGTTGCATACGGCTCTTATCCTGAGCAAAAGAGGCCTTTTCGGAGCGTCTGGATCATGGCCATCCGCAAGGTTTTGTTGCCGCTGATCAGCACCGGTGCGGGAGAGGCGGCTTTGTCCACCGCCTGGACAGTCGCGCAGCTCTGGAACGCGCACGTGGCCGTGCTACACGTGCAAATGGATCCGGCGCCGGCCCCAGCGATGAGCGCGCTGTTCCAACGCTTCACCGTTGAGCACAAGGTGAAAGTGGCGGAAGCCGCCGCCGGGGCGGAAAGCGCCACCGCGAGCTTTCTCATATTAATGGGACGGAAGCTGGATATCCTCCCACAACACGCAAGGCTCGCCGATCTTACCGTGGTGCGCCATCCCGCCACCCCAGAAGAGGTGTCCTCCTCAGATGTTCTACACGCCGTGCTGTTTGATTCCGGCCGCCCCCTCCTGATTGCCCCCCAGGTGGCGCCGACGACGGTCGGCAGGCGGATTTGCCTCGGGTGGAACGGCTCGGCTGAGTCCGCGGCTGCCGTGGAGGCGGCGATGCCTTGGCTGCAGCGCGCAGAGGCTGTGCGCATTCTCTGGGCTGAAGAGTACCAGCGACGTGGCCCGCTGGCGCAAGAGCTTCAGACCCACTTGGCGATGCATGGCGTGCGGGCTGATCTGAGGATGTTCAAACCAGTCGACAACATCGTCGGCGCTGGTCTGCTGGCGGCTGCCAAAAAGTTCAACTGCGACCTGCTGGCCATGGGCGCATATGCCCACTCTCGTCTGCGACAACAGATTCTCGGCGGCGTGACGCGGCACATCCTGGAGCATGCGACCTTGCCGGTGATGATGCATCGATAGCCGGGCAAGCGCGGCTCTCTCCGTCGAGATCGCACCGTGGAAAACCTTGGGCCGAGGTCAGGTCGGGGCTTCCCGGTTATGGTTTTCTTCGTGGTCAACGCCAACGGACGTTGGACTAACCCGCGCAGCGGGAGTCGTGTGTCCCGGCGACGGCGGGCTTACGACAACAAGTGTGCCGGCCGCCGTGCCGTGTTGGATCATCCGTCGGTCACGTCGTACAATGCCCTGAGTTTGCGCGAAAAAGTTATCGTGCGAATCAGTCAACAGCGAGGTTCCTGACGCTGTCGCACCGACCCGTTCAACCGCAAGTCGCGGCCTGTTTGCAACGTTGGGTGAATCCTCCTGTGATTTCAATTACCCCGAAAAATACAATACCCATAACCCCAAAATCCGTGCCACACCCGCTCCGGTTGTGCTTTTGTCACGCCACATCGCACCGCCGCCCCCGGCGCGGGGCGTGCCACGGCTGAGGTGGGAGCGGGTTAGCCCAACACGTTTTATCGCTGACCGGCGCGGATTTCAGCTGCGGGATCCTTGCGGTGATGCCTGTGCGCCGCGCCGGTCAGCGATAAAACGCTATTCATTATCATGCGTAAGAATCAGTGTCGATTTCCCTCGTTCATGAGACTCGAGAACGCTGGCACGTGCCGGAGCGGACTTTGTCCCTGGATCATGCGACTCGCTGTCGGCAGGCGCGGGGCTCTCATCGCGCTCAAGGTGCGCCATGGTAACGGTTGTGGGGATCAAAACCGCCGCCGGCGGCGCGGGCCTGGATGGATGATGCGGGCGACGGTGCCGGCGTCGATGGCCATGCCGCCGAGGCGGGGCAGGGGGGTGTTTCGATACTGCCGGGATCGAGACTTCCGCGACGTAAGCGACCCCGCGCGAGCACGCGAGGAATCGTGCCTCGGCTTCACGCCAGCCCCCATTCTTGCATCCCACGTAGTCGCATGATCCAGGAGGCTGAATCGCATCAACCTGGTGCGAGTCGCATGATCCAGGAACACACCAAATGGCGGTTTACCTGGAGTAGGAGTCTCATGATCCAGGGAAAGTGACAGAGGATGATCTGGAAGGGGAGGGGGCTTTGTTGGCCGCCGGCTCATGCGGCGCGATCCTGGTAGGCGCGACGGCGTTTCTGGTGGGCAAGGGCTGCGAGGGCATTGATCGCCGCGCCGGGTGTCGATCTTCCTTGGCCGTTTCAGTTGGACCCTTTAGCGTTTCAGTAAGGGATAGCGGTATCGGCATAGGCCGGTGCCCGGTTTCACCTGTCAGGCGGATTTTTGCCGCTTCGGCCGCGGGCTTCCGGCGTTGTCGGCCTGCGTTCCGCCGGCAGGACAGGGCAGGAGAGGCCCGCTGCAGCGATCCCCGCACCTGGCGCGGCGTAACACCGAGAGATGTCGCGACGGTAGCCACGTCGGCCGTTGTTCTCGATGGTTTGCTAGCCAGTGTGCGAGCAGATCGCGCCGGCGCGTCGCCTCGGCCCAATCGGCCTCGCTGTAGCGCATTTCATCGACCGGACGCAGGGGCCGGCCGCCACCGGTATTCCGGGCAGCCGGGACTTGTCCAGAACGGAGCAGACCGGCCTCGACGCCGAGCGCACGCTGCTCCCGCCAGCGCGCACCCTCATAGTCAACCAGGGTTCCAACACCAAAACTGGGGTGACATTCGGCTCAACGCTGAAACGCTAAGGGGGGTTTTCGTCGTACTCTGAAATCATAAAGGGGACAGACAGCTCACTGAAAGCGTTAAGGACTATGCCACTGAAATCCTTGACCGGCCGCTGAAATCATTAAGGAACATCGACAATCTGAGGCTACCGGATGACGACGGAAACAGCGGCATGCTCGAACGGCCGGACATGGGCATCTTGGCCGCGATTGAGCGCGTGTTTGGCTGGGAGGATAAATTCCGCCGCCTGCTGCTCCGGTTCGAACGTCTCAGCCAGTTGCATTACGCATTCAAATCATTGGCCTATTGATGATCAACTTGCGCCACTTCTGCTAACCTCGAACTATCGCCGGGCGCGGAACATGCGGGCGCCGGCCGCGTCATCGCCCTGGGACTGCGTCACGCCTGCCCAGCCTATGATCGTGGAGAGATCGACCCGTGGGCACCGCCGTCCCGTTTGTCATCCCGGCGCCGGGCGTCGCCCATCGGTTGATTCCACGGCCGGTTTGTATTCACGCCACCAATCCGGGTGCTGTATCAATTCCGGCGAACATCGCAACCGACACAGGTCGCCCCCGGACAGCAGCTCGATCAGCGCCGGAACTTCCCCGGCCGGCACCGGCAGGCTGATTAAATAGCCCTGGATATCGGTACACCCCGCAGCAGCCAGGAATTCAAACTGCTTCTCAGTTTCAACACCTTCCGCGGTGACGCTCATACGGAGGCTTGTGGCGAGACCGATGATCCCGCGGATGATCGCGATGCTTTCGTCACGCGTTCCCAGATCGCTGACGAAAGACCTGTCAATCTTGATCGTGTTGAACGGGAAACTGCGAAGATAGGACAGCGACGAGTAGCCGGTACCAAAATCGTCCAACGCAATGCGCGCACCAAACGCGTGCAGGTCCTCCAGAATAGAGAGCGTCGCCTGGTCCTGCCGCAGCGGCACCGTTTCGGTGATCTCCAGTTCCAGACGCGCCGGGGACAGTCCCGATCTCTGCAAAACGTCAGCCACCGTGCTCACCAGGGTCTGGCCGCGGAACTGCCGGGTCGAGAGGTTGACCGCGACCCGCAGATGCTCCGGCCAATGCATCGCTTCCGCACACGCCCGTTGCAGGACCCAGGCACCGATATCGCCGATAAGCCCAATCTCCTCGGCGACGGAAATGAACTCGCCGGGCATGACAAGACCGCGCGTTGGGTGGCGCCAGCGCAACAGCGCCTCGAAACCGGTCAGACGACGGTCGTGACTGTGAACCAACGGCTGATAATGCAGCTCCAGTTGCCCCAGCGGCATGGCACAGCGAAGATCCGCCTCCAGCAGGCCCCGGGTCCTGGCAGCGGCGTCCATGCTGGGTTCGAAGAACCGGTAGGTGCCGCGGCCTTCCTGTTTGGACCGATACAGCGCGAGGTCGGCACATTTCATCAGCTGTATGGGATTCGAGCTGTCGCCCGGCGCCATTGCGATCCCGATGCTGGTGCCGACGCTGACCTCGTGACCCTCCAGCCTGAACGGGTCGCAGATGGACTGCACAATACGGCGCGCGACGATCCTGGTCTCCGACGCTTCGGTCACGTCCAGTTGGATAATCGCGAACTCGTCTCCACCCAGGCGGGCGATCGTATCGCTCTCCCGCACCACCTCCCGCAACCGGTCCGACACGGCCCGCAACAGCGCATCGCCGATCGGATGCCCAAGTGTGTCGTTGACCGCCTTGAACCGGTCGAGGTCGAGGCACAGCACAGCGAACCCTCGGCCACGGTCGGCCAGCGCCGAAGCCTGTTCAAGCCGCTCCTGGAATAAGGCCCGGTTCGCCAGACCCGTCAGCACGTCATGGCGTGCGAGGAAAGCGATCTTCGCCTCGGCGGCGCGACGCTCCGTGATGTCCTCATGCGTCACAACCCATCCGCGACCCGGTAAGATTTCGAGATGACTCGAGATGATGCGCCCATTGGTCAGTTCAATGACCTTGCTGTGCGACTTGCCCTCGCCGACAATCTCATCAACGAATACCAGATATTCGTCCGGATCCTGTTTGATAAAACTGCCCGCCGCGATGCGGAGTTTGACGATCTCTGCCAGTGAAATGCACGGCCGGATGTCGGCTTCGGATAAATTGTAGAGCTCGCGGTACCGACGGTTGCAAACGACGAGCTCCTTGGCCTCATTGTAGAAGCAGACACCCTGAGACAGGTTGGACAAGGTCGCATCCAGTTGCCGGTGCGCAGTGTCGAGTTCGGCATTTTTCATGGCAAGAGACCGTTCCGACAACTCGACACGGCGGTACTGAGCTGCAAACAACTTGAGCAGAATGATCACACAGATCACCGAGGCGCTGCTGCCGAGGACGACCCATATTCTTTGCTGATACCAATCGGCCAAAGTATCGGCTTCCGTGACCTGTGCCTCCACAACCAGTGGCAGGTTCCGCAGCGGACGGACCGAAGCGATAACCGGTGTCTGATCGAAATACGTGGGCGCATGGTACGTGCCGCCACCCTGACCAACAGTCACATACCAAGGCGAGCCACTCGGGATCTTCTTGCCGATTTCATCATCCCGCGGAGGATACCGAACGAGAACGACGCCATCGCGTCGCACAACGTAAACCGACCGGCGTGCCGGCATGGCCAGTTGATAGAACTTCTGCAGATCCGTGAGCGATAGCTCGGCGACCACCAGTCCGGCGAACTTGCCACTCTTGTCGTCGAAGCCCCGCGCCACAGCGGCGGTCCATCGACCGCTGGCGGACTCCTTGACGGGCATGCCGACAAACACGCCGTGGTGTTTGTCCGCGCCGAAGTAGCGGAAAAAATCGCTGTCGGAGACATCGTTCGCCGCCGCCGGCCAACCTTTGGAGGTGCTCGCGACCCTGCCGCTGGCATCGACGAGCATGAGCGACTCCACATTGAGAAGCCGCTTGCGCTGCTCGACGATCAGGTCAAACGCCGGCTTGCCCCGCAGAGCAGCCAGCATTCCTTCGGTGGTCTGATCCCCGGTTGACGTGAGAGCCGTGTGAATCTCGGTCAGCGCCCGGTCGACGGAACCGATCGACCCCGCCGTCTGCTGGGCCATCCCGTTGCCGAGGTTTGTCGTGGCCGTCTCAAAGGCGTCGATCGACGCCCGGCGCTGCATCTCGACGATCAGCCCGGTAGAAGCAATGATCGCCATGATGACCGCAGCGCCCACCAGTATGAGGCGGTTCCGGATGGGACGATGTGTCACGCGTCCCGATGCTGACATGCCGTTGCCACGACTTTGCAGGCGCGGCCGGGCCTGAAGACTCCGGCGGTTTCCCGACGGAAGAGGGCACGACCTCGTAGTCCGCGACGCGGCCAAAGTGAATGCCACTGCCGGGGCTCAACACGCGCGACCGGATGCGACTTCACGCCCCGGCGATGCGCATCCAGGAAGCGGTCACGTTGCCACGAGGACACTACTCGCCACTGTGCGCAGAGACCCGTGCCGACGAGCGTGGTATCGCGTTCGAGCGTCGCGGCCACGATGAACGCCGGGTTAACATGGAGAGCGGAATGCCCGGTCATGGAGTCCGTTGCTGCGAATAGAATGTCGTCCGTAGCGCCCTGAACTAACGTGACGAGGTTAATTTCGGATTAACGCTTAGGCATCCGAGCCATTGCCTTTGCGGGAGGCGGTTCTGGTGGAGCTGATATTGTCCAATGCCAGCGCCACTTGGTTCGCACTCGGGAGCGAACCCTTGGGTGATATCGACCTGATTTCGTCGCTCCCGCATCGGATTTGGCGCGACATGGTGCCGGCGTAAAGACGGGCCAGCAGCCTCGCCCTTAGCGGTACAGCCCCCGTTCACGCCGTTCGGTTCACTGGGCGCGGCGCCACTGAAAACCACCGGGTCGGAGGATGAGCGCCGTTTAGAGGCGGATTCTCACCGCCATCGACATTGCGCGCGGCGGGGCTGGATCGCTACAGGGTGGTGGAGTTCGCCACGCACGGGCTGGTGGCGGGCGACCTGACCGGCTTGGCCGAACCGGCACTGGTGTTGACGCCACCTCGGGTAGCAAGCGCGGAGAATGACGGGTTGCTGACGGCCTCGAAGATCGCGACGCTGAAGCTGAACGCGGAGTGGGTGGTGCTGTCGGGGTGTAACACGGGGGCGAGCGACGGGACGCCAGGAGCGCAGGGTCTGTCGGGCCTAGCGAAGGCGTTCTTTTACGCCGGTAGTCGCTCGGTGCTGGTGTCGCACTGGCCGGTTGTGTCAGACGCAGCGGTGAAGCTGACCACCGGGGCGTTCGCGGCGTTGGCGCGGGCGCCAGGCATTGGCCGGGCGGAGGCGTTGCGGCGCTCGGAGGTGGCCTTAATGGATGACGAAACCCTACTCACCCAGTTCGCGCATCCAATGATGTGGGGGGCGTTCTCGCTGGCAGGGGAGGGCGGGGCGGGACGTTAAATACAACATCCAAATCTTCTGTGGTCGGGATCGCAATCATGCGTGTCAGCGCTCACGCGAATTGACCCGGGTTTAGGCGACGCCCAAAAATTACCGCTTCAAGATGGCACTCTTGGAGAGATGGTGTAATTCCATTCGGGATGGAACGTGTCACCCGTGATATTGAGGGTTGCCATCTCTGCGTCGCTGACTTTGATCCCCTTCGGGTAGAGGCGTGTATCCAGTTCGCAACGGACCGTCAGTCCGGTCTTGGTCGTGGTGGAAGCGATCAGCGCCACCACGGTTTCGCGGCTGACCAGGGGTTTGCCCCGCCAGGTCTGGGTGATGTGACAAAACAGCTTGTGCTCGATTTTGTTCCATTTCGCCGTGCCGGGCGGATAATGGCAAACCGGGAGGGTCAGGCCGGTCTCGTCCGCCAGCTTCTGAAGCTCGACCTTGCACAACCGCACGCGCGAGCCGTTGGAGCCACCGCCATCCGCCGTGATCATCAGTTGGTTCATGGCTGGATAGCGCTCCTGGCCCCTGGCCCATCACATCCAGCCAGCGCCGGATCGAATTGACCGAGAACTGCGCGGTATCGTTATCAATACCGACACCGACGCAACCTCCGGCGACGCAGTCCCACATGGCAGAGCCCTGCCTCCTTCCTCAACTCCCGATGTGTGCCATGCCCTTCAAGGTCAACGCCGGTCGCCGCCACCACATCCCGAAGCAGCAGCATCGAGTGACGAACTGGTCGGCAGCCCCACGCCGACGTAGGAGCTTGACGATCTGGTTCACCGACGTGGCGATCGCGGCCTGGCATGCGGAACCACGGACCACGCGTGGGGGGTCAACCGCACTATTCGGCACCGACGATCACAACGGCATTGACCTTGCGTACCGTGTTCCGCCTACCTCTACGGCAGACCGAAGGACTGATCGGATCCTTCATCCTCCGCCTGCTCGGTCTCGATCTCGCTGTACCGGACCATTCCACGCTCAGCCGGCGAGCCGAGACATTGGCCGTGGTGCGACCGCCATCCAACGCCAAGCCTATTCATCGGTTGGTGGACAGCACCGGGCTAAAGCTCTCCGGTGCCGGCGAGTGGTTGGTCGAGAAGCACGGCGCGACGCGGCGCCGGTCGTGGCGCAAACTGCACATCGGTGTGGATGCCGGCACCGGCCAGATCGTCGCGGTGGCGCTGACGACCAACGATGTCGATGACTGCTCAAAGGTCGGCACATTGCTTGATCAGATCGACGGTCCCATCGCCTCGTTCACCGCCGACGGCGCACACGATCAGGACGGCGTCTATGGAGAGATCGGCGAACGCAATCCCGATGCGGCGGTGATTGTGCCACCGCGTTCGAATAAAACGGCCGAGACTGTGCCCACACAGCGTGACGGGCATCTGCAATTTGATAACGTGGTCGAATGGGCTGGCAGAGAGCGTCGGGGTATAATAATACTTGCGTGCTTTGGTGGAAGCCGACATCGGTCGCTGGAAACGGGTGATCGGTGAGGCACTGCATTCGCAGACGGACGGACCGCGCACGCAGAGCCTCGGCCCGGCGCCGGCTTGGCTTGAGCCGGTAAGCCTTGATCCGTCGTTCACTGTGATATGGAAGAGGCGCAGCCCATAAGTCTTTGGCCTGTTACTTCTTGAGCGCTACCGGGCACAGCGGATTCAGTCAGCGCGGTCTGTCTCCGGCGCGATCACGTTTATGACCTCGACTGTTTGAGACCAGGATTAGGCATCAGACAGTCCGCACAGGGACCACGGTATGCCGTGCCACCACCAAAGTATATGCAGATAAAAGCGGCTCAGCCGCAGCAACAGCGTCGGTGGAGTTCGATCGTAGATTTCAATATTCGCCATCATGCCGTGGTCCTCGTGGAGCAGGACATGGCAGTGGAACATGAACCGGCCCAGGATCAGGGGATCGACGAACGGCATGCGCAGCTTGACCTCGCCGCGTGCTGGAACCTGCACGTTATCGATATAGCCTGTGAACGGGACCGGCTGACCGTTGATCTCAACAAGCTGGAAGCCGATCTGGTGAATGTGGAAGACGTGCAGATCGTCGGTATCGTTGCGTATCGTCCATTCCTCGGTATTGCCGAGCGGCACCCGCACATCGATGCGACCGGCGTCGAATATCTTGCCGTTGATGAAGAACTTCAGGTCGGCGGTCTTCGTTGCCTTGGTTTGGGTGAAAACGACGGTCCGCGTCTGGTCGATTTTTGCGGAGCGCAGATCGGGCGGCAATCGTTTGGCGGCCATTGCGGCGGCCGGCGTCACCGGTTGGCCGGCGACGTCGAGGTAGCCGATCACCCGGTCCGGTATACGGCCCGCACCGGTTCCCGTCATGAGGCCCTTAACCAGCAGCGCGTAGCGGCCAACCTCGCCGCTATCGACCAGCACGTCGAAGCGGCTGCCGGGCGGGATGTTCAATACATCCACGGGGTCCGGCGTGGCGCTTGGCTCGCCATCCTGTCCGACGATGTGGAAGCGATGACCATCGAGCGCGATATGCAGAAACCGGTCGGCACTCTGGTTGGCAAATCGCCAGAGCTGGGTTTCCCTCGGTCGCATGGCTTCACGGGTCGTCAGCTGCCCATTTACCGACTGAACGATGCCGTGCAGCGTCTCGTCGACCTCGGCAATGTTGATATCATCCTCGAAAACCATATCCTTCAGCACGAACAGGCGCTCTGTCACGGGGAGTGGAACCGGTCCCTCAACGATAATCGTTCCCGTTAGGCCGCCCATAGTCTGATGTTCAGCAAAATGGTGGACATGGGCATGATACCAGTACAATCCGATCGGCTGGGTAACGGGGATCCGCACCTCGTAGTCAAGGCTGCTGTTCGGCTGGATCAAAAGATGCGCGTTGTCGCCGTTGCCCAGTGGTGAACCGCGCATGCCGTGAAAATGCAGGTTGGTCGGCTGGGACAAGTGGTTGACCAACCGGATGCGCATCAGGTCGCCTGGATGAACATGTAACACCGGGGCGGCGTAGTCGCCGTTGTAGGTCATGCCATCGAGTTGCAAATCGCCGATGCGGACTTTGCCCTCCGCGGCCACGAGCGTCGTGGAGAGTACCCCGCCGGTGCTGAAAACCTCGTTCAATGCGTCCGTATTCTGCGCTCGGCCCGCCGAGGTGGCCAACAGAATGGCAAGTGCGAGGATAAGTCCGTGGAAGAAAGAAGATCGCCGTGTCACGCCGCATGCCGCTGTTCGAGCCAGGCTCGCAGCTCGGGCGCCGCCGCGTCCGCCTCCCGGGGGAACCGCAGGCTTGTTTCTGGGCCGTCCCGCAAGAGCTGGCCGGGCAGGTCCGGCAGGCCGGGAAGCCGGAGAGCGGCGGAGGATCCTGCGGCGATTTTCTCTTCGGTGTTCGCACGAGCACCGCCGCGACTGATGTTCAGGCACATCACCGGTATGCTCGTTCCATTCAGCAGTGGCGTGGCCGGCGCGTTGATGGGAATACGTTCGTCGTCGCGCCGGTTGGCCGCGTCGGAGGACGTGCGGACGATGCGAACCATCACGCTCCGCAACTCCATGATCTGACCCGCGACAGTCCCCGCAACGGATTGCATCTCGGTGACGCCGCATCGGTGCTGCGCGCTTCGTCGGTCACTGAGGAAATCTGCCCGGACACAATGCGCATGGCCTACGGTACCCAAAACGCTGTGCGCGATCACCCGTCGTGGCGGTCTGTTGTTCTGTGCCGTCAGCGACGGCTTGGGTGATATGGTCGACCGAGGTCACTCGCTCGACCATATCACCAACGATGTTCACCACGTCTTGCGTCGCGAGCTGGATACCGGTGACGCTGCGGGCGATCTCATCGGCGGATTTTGCGGTCTTCGTTGCAAGCGCCTTGACCTCGCCCGCGACAACGGCGAATCCGCGCCCCGCTTCGCCCGCACGGGCGGCCTCGATCGTCGCGTTCAAGGCCAGAAGGTGGGTCCGCTTGGCGATATCACCCATCAGACGAGCCACGGCGCCGACCTCAGCCATCGAGGTCGAAAGGTGGTCGATCATCGTACGCGCCCGTTCGCCGGCGCGTGCCGTGCTGGCGATTTCGGTGGCAGCGGTCGTGATCCGGCTCGCGATCTCGCGGGCGGAGGCGGAGAGTTCCTCCCCGGCGGCGGCCACGATCTCGCAACTACTCAACGCTTCGTTGCTCGCCCCGGCCGCCGTCTCCACGATCACCAGCATGCGTTCCGCGGACGCGGCGAGTTGCCTGGCCCGGCTTGACAGTACAGAGCCGCTTTCATCCGAGCGCTCGGCGACATGGGTCGTCTCACGTTCGATACTGTCCGCGGCGCCTCGCAATGCCTCGAGTTTTTGGAGTTCGCTCTCCGCCCGCAGCCGCTCGCGTTCGCCTTCCGCTTTGGCGTTTTGCTGCATGGCCTCGCGGAACACGGTGGCAGCGCGGGCCACTGCGCCGATTTCGTCGCTTCGTCCGGTCAGCTTGCGTGGAATTTCGTGGTCCAGTTCGCCCGCGGCGAGAAGGTCGATGGCACGAACCGCCCGGACGAGTGGACGGGTGAGGTTGCGTCCGACCATAAATCCGGCGCCGAGAGCAAGGCAGACGGCGACGGCGATCTGGATCAAGACGAGGCGGGTGCTCTGTGCCGCGGCGTCGTCCGCGTCGTCAGGAGTCTCCAGTCCGTCGGCGCCATATTTCTTGACGAGTTTCGTGAGCGCGCGACCCGCCTGGGTCATCTGCTCCTTCAATTTGGCGGCCGGCACGTCGGATAAAGCTGCCAGCAGCACGCGCGTCTGCTTGCCGGCCTCCCGTGTGCGGTCCGAGGCAGCGCTGTCGATTGCGACATCGATGACTCTGGCGAGCTCGGTGCTTCCGTTCAATGTCGATCCAGTTTCACGTTGCGACGCTTCAAGTCGGAGAAACTCCTCCTGCGTCTGGTCCACATTGGACATGCCCATGAAGGCGTGATCGTAGATGTCGATCGCCAGGTGTCCCATTCGGGTAGTCTGTCGCTGCGCCTATCCGCCAACCACTCCGATGATCGCCACAAAGACAAGGCATGCAGCGAGAATTTTCGTCTGGACGGACATTATGCATTCCTGGTCATCATTTCACGGTTACGGTCATTTTCATGCTCGGGTGGATGCTGCAACGAACCTTGAAGCGTCCGGCCTTGTCGAACTTGTAGGTGAAATTTTCACCGGGTTTCTGCAAACCGAGATCGGCGGCATCATCGTCTTCGTTCACCACCGTGATGTTGTGGCTGACGTCGTCCTTGTTGGCGAAGGTCACGCTGTCGCCAGTGCTGAGCGCGACCGATTTCTCGCTGAACACCTGGCCCGACTGGTCTATCGTTACGCCCGAAGCACGGACGCCGGCGCCGATCACGATAAAGGCCGCCGCGGCCGCGATGGTTGCTGATAAACGCATGGTAAGTGGTTCCTTTCGGTTTCCGCCGGTTCAGAAGTGGGCCGCGGCCCAGACGCTGAGGTAAAGCGCGTTATTGGCAGCCGCATTGTTGCTCTCGCCGTCGAAGCGGAAATAGCTGACGTATTGCACCGCGAGGCGGACATTGCCCCAGGTGATGAACGAGTCGGGTTTTCCCCATGGCACATAGGCGACCTCGGCGATCATGCCGCTGCTGTTCGGGCTGCCGTTCGGGGTTCCGAAGTAAGCGGCGTCGCTGGTGCCCTTGGTCTGGAAATACTGGATTGACGGCGTGATGGTCGCGCCAAAGCTGTAGGACACGTCGGCGCGAAACGTATCGAGGCCGTGGAACGGCACCGCGCCGCTGATGATCTGGCTGGCGCCGAGCCAGCCGTCCTCGTGGATCAGGGTGGCATGCGCCGAGATCATGTCGCTGACGACGTTCCGTGGGTTGAACGTGAACTGGTAGTTGGCGTCGAGTGCCAGGTCGGTGAACTGATCAACGTGGCCGGGGATTTGAACGCCGCCCGGGTTGACGCTCGCGTTCAGGCCGTAGGTGCCGAACTCGGCATAATGGCGGCCCATCTGCTGCTGTAGCGCGAGGCGCCAGTAGGGGATCACGCCCTCGGTCTTGTCGGTGCCGGCGACGGGCACGATTCCGGTCGCGTTCAGCACGTCGTATCCAAGGCCGCGATAGAGATCGACCTCCGAGTAAACCAGATCGTTCCACATCGCGTAAGCGCCGGCGCCGGCGACGCGCTGGCCGAGCCCGCCGTCGATCAGCGTAGCCGCGACGGGTGCGGGAGCCAGGGGTGAACTGTTGTACGGGAAGCTCCAGACCGGCGTGGAATTCCACAGGTCGGAGACGGTCGGACTGTTGTTGGCGGTGAAGCCGTAGACGATGTCTTCGCGGAAAAGTTCGCTGTCGTGGGCGTAGCGGATATCGGTGTTATCGATTTGCAACTGATGGGCGACGCCGTCGTAGGTAAGCTGGATGAAGCCGCCGACCCCAGGCGCGATCTTCCCGGCATAGTAAAGGGAGGCCTGGTCGAGTGCAAAATTGTTATTGTCGGCGAAATGCGGGGCGGGGGGAGTCGGCTGGTCGTTGTTGGTGTGGGTGAACGACAGCAGGGTGGTGACCGCGATTGGCGGACCATGATACTTGCCGTCGCCGGCGGTATAACCGTTGAGCTTGAAATCGCGGCCGAATTTGGTGAGCTGCGGGCCAAATGCGCCGACATGGCAGGCGGCGCAGGGCTGTCCGGTCTGCTGCGCGAAGGAAGGAACCGCATGGGCGGCGTGCGGGCCCAGGAAAAGGGCAGCAAGCAGCAATAGTGTTATCGTAATGAATCGACTCGATCGAAGCGACAAAGGATGGTCGCGCCCGGAAGTCCTGATCGTCAACATCGGCACTCCTTACGCGCGGTGGCATGGCCATCGGCGGCACCGGGGCCGGTGGTGGCCGTGCCGTCGGAGGTCCAGATGTCTGATCAGGCGCCTTAAAAAATGAATTAAGGGTTAATACCGTGATACCGGGGCGAAATTCCGACCCGGAACAGGTGGTGACCATGGGGCGGGGGGGCGTGTCGGCGGGTTGGGCCGCTTCGAAAATCCGCAGACCGATCGCATAACAGACGGTCAGGGCCGTGCCAGCCCGCGCCAGTATCCAAACAATAGTAGTCGCCAGCACAGCCCGCATCGCGGAGCCGTCAGGGGGAATACAACCGGTTGTGTGTTTCCCAGGGTAGATAAACCGGTTCTATTACAAAGATTTAGCGTTGGTCGCCGGGGATGCGGTTGCGGATCGTTAGATGAGTGGATTTCTGTTCGTAGACGGAACCGAGCGTGCCGTTGTAGACCGCGTTGGCCCCTCGTCGCGACCAGCGCATTTGTTGGGATTTATTCATTGCCGGTTCACCAGGAAATTGGCCGTCCTCTCGGTGATCGCGGAGCCAACCCGCAACCCGGCACGGTGGCGCTCGGCGCAATTGATTATCCAGCCGCTCTCGCTCTGGCCGGTGAGATAGCCACCCAGCGCGTGCAAGGCGGTCCATGACTTTCTCGAGGCTGCGATGGACTTGCGCACGCCTTGTTCGCGCTGAAAATGATGCATCACCGCACGAATTAGGTCGATGCTGATTTGCGCGTCCTTGGCTTTGCCATTCCACAGCCGCCAGTGCAGCCGCTCCACCTCCTCGATGATCACCGCCTTCGCCGCCACCCGCGCCGAATCATCGGCCGACAGGCCGCGGCTCTGCCGTCCGAAGCAGCGGCAGCGCGCCGGTGGGGGCAGCCGCAGTACCACCCCCGTCCCCGACACCTCCGCGCGCGCCATCCGGTCAGGCATCTCAGCGACACGAGCGACCATGGCGCCATGGTCACGGGCGAGACGCTTCACCTCGACAAGCGACACCGGATGCATCGCGCGTTCAGCCGCGGCCGGTCGGTGCCGGAGCGTCAGCGCCAGCACGCCGTCAGGGCGGAGTCGACCCAGCAGCCTGCGCAACGCCCGCTCGCGCTCACCGGGCGGAACATGCAACCATACCCCGCTCAGCAGGATCAGATCGATGGTCAGGCCGCGCCTGTGGCGGTGGGTGGCCGGAAGTGCTGGTAGAAAGTTCCCTACCCGGCGCACGCCCGCGTCCCGGCCGGTACCCGCACCCACGTCCAGCACCAGCGCGGGAGCGGAGCGTAACATGGTGTCGAGCCATGCGTGGACCAATGCGCGATCGATCGCTTTATAGGCGGCCGCGAGGTCTGCGGTTTTCTTGTCATACCAGGAAGCAGTCTCGTGCAGACGTGAAATGACCAACGTCGAGCTTAGAAAACCATCCAGGCGAACACATAGAGCGTATTGTTATCGCTCGCCGCACGGCCGAAGCCATCGTAATTCGACGTGCCACCATTGAATTGCGTATACACGGTGTACTGCACGCCGAGCTTTAGGTTGACAAATGGGCCGAATCGCGAATCCGCCTTGCCGAACGGCACGTAATCCGCCTCGAAAATGAACGCATTGCTGTTGGGCTTGCCGTTGGCACTTCCCGTCAGTGGGGCGGGCGCATAAAGCAATGGGTTCGGCGACCCCCAGCTTTTCTGCCAACCGACGGTCGCGCCATATGTCTGCTGATAGTAGTAGGTGGCGGTGACACGAGTCTGGTCTAGCCAGTTGCCGGGCTGGCTCGCCGCCCCGGTGGCGAAGGAACTGGTGAGGGTCTGGTTCTCATGATCGATAATACCGAGCAACGAGATGATATGGGTCTCGTCGCCGAACCATTGATAGCCTGCATCTGCCGCGGTGTCGGCGTAGCTGTCCTGCCCAGCCGAACCGTTGCTGGCGTACGTCGAGATCGCCGGGTTGATGTTGGAATGGAGGAAAATCCCGCCGATATGCGCCGATTGGCCGTCCCAGTTCCATTCATAGGCCGCTCGCACATAAGGCGCCGGGTTCGCGGTTGCGCCAGGGCCATAACCGCTGCCGGTGTATCTCAGCAGGCTGGGGCCGTAGGTGTTGTAGAGCCCGGCTTCGACATAAAGCGAGCGGTCATACCACGCATATAGCGTTGCGCCGATCGAGTTGCCGATCAGGCCTCGAGCCAGCAGCGGCTGCGCTGCCGGTGTCGGAGCCAGCGGTGACGAAGCAAACGGATAGCCCCACGCATAGGTGGAATTGAACGGGTCCTGGACAGTCGGCCCGTTGTTGACGTCCAGGCCGAGGCGCAATTCGGTGTCGCGGATGTCGAACGGCGCTGTGAGGCGGATGTCGGTGTTATCCAGACTGAACGCGCTGGCGACGCCGTCGAACGTGCCCTGGACGAACGCGCCTGCGTAGTCGTTGATGCGGCCGGCGAAATAGAGACTGATCTGGTCCATGGCGAAGTTGCCGTTGGCGCCGTAGTTATTGGCTGCTGGTGCGCCCTGCCCTTTGGTCGTGTCGGTGTACGATCCCAGCAGCATAAGCGCCAGCGGGATGGGCGTGCCGTCGTCTCCGCCGGTCTGCGCGTAGCCGCCGATCTTGAAGGCTCGCCCGAACGGTTTCAGTTGCGGTCCGAAGGCGCCGATGTGACATGCGGTGCAGGGTTGACCCGTCTGTTGGGCGAAGCTAGGCACCGCCTCGGCCAGCGACGGAAGCAGCAGCAACACTGTCGCCGCCACCATAAGGCTACACAGCCGGATCATCTGGTTTCCCTTCACTGGGGGCTCGGCGCGTTCATGCCGTCACACCGCCCGGTGCGCGTGGCGATCGGTTCGGGGCCTCAATCAAGAGGGCAACGTGGACAGGTAGGCGATCAGGTTGGCGCGCTTTTCAGCATCCTTCAGGCCGGGATAGGTCATGAGCGTGTGGGGCACGACAGTGCTCGGGCTGGTCAGGTAGCGATCGAGCGTCGGTTCGTCCCAGGTCAGACCGGATTCTTTGTTCGCTGACGAATAGTGAAAGTTCGGCGCTTGGCCGACTTTCCGGCCGAGGATCCCAGCCAGGCTCGGCCCGGTTATATTGCGGCCAGCCTGGACCGAATGACAGATGCTGCATTGCGACTTGAATACCGCCAGTCCGGCAACCGCGTCCGCCGCGCGGGCCCGGCCACCAGCGTCGGACGAGAAGAATGCAGCAACGGCGATCAGCAATAAATGGCCGTTTTTCATGGAATGCCTCTCGTCCAGCCCGTTGACCGCGCCGTTGAGCAGGTTGCCCCATATAGGTTAATCTTTCGTTAATGAGAACGAAACGGCTTGGCCGAGGGCGGGTGTGCCGCCTGCGGAATCCGTTCGGCGGTGCGAGCAGCGATCCAGGCGGCGCTGGAGATGGAGATGACGGCACTAGCGTCCGGTCAAAAGCTATTGAAAATCAATGGCCTGAATTCTGCTTCAGTTAGGCATTTGTAATCCGATTTCAAATCCACAGTCGGGTAAGCCAACTCCTACAATACCATGGCCGCAATGACATCTCCAGATGTGTTGGCAGACACCTCCGTCCGGTAGCCTCACCGCCGAAAAAGCTGGGTCCGCGGTTTAATCGAGTTGAAATCGACGCCACCTGTTATACCCGCCGACACCCGGAGGACTCCTCGCGTTCCCGGTCAGACCACCTGAGTCGACCGGACAGTAGTGAGATGACGGAGGAACTCAGCCTCGATGAGGTGGAGAGAATTAGGGTGTGATCACTGGTGATGCCGGATTTCGATGAGGCCGCTTTATGAAAAACACCGATGCAGACTTGTGTAATTGAATAGTGAAAGAAATAGCAAAGCGCCGGAACGCCAAATGCGCGCAAAGTTGCGCCATGAATAAACTTGCAACCTCGGGTGGTATACTGCATCGCACATGCATTGTGGCAACAATAGGGTTGCGCCGTGCCTGTCTGACGTGCTTGTTAATGAACAACAACGCACGGGGATGGCTAAGTTTGCCATGTATCGCTGCTACCTCATCCGCGACGGTCGCATCGCCAGGGGCGACGACTTCGACGTGCGAACCCTCTGGAAGGCCAAGGCGCTTGGCCGTGAGCTGTTTGCGTCGCAGCCGCAGACTGACAATTTTAGCGGGATAGAGATTTGGCAGGGCGCGTCCCTGCTTTACAGCAATAAATGCCACGCCCACGATTCCGGGCGTCCAGCCCCGATCGTCAGCCCATTTGAGACCAGCGAAAGCACGATGTTCCTCACCTGGCGTCCGGGTGTCGTCCGCCCTCTCCTTACGTAGCCTAGCCCGTCATGGGCGAAATCTCATCCGCCGGAGGAACCACGTCGTCCGCGGAAGGCCGGGGAACCGCCGGACACCGCCTTTGGCCCTCAGCCAGTGAGCCGTTCACGCAAAAAGGAAGCGACGAGAGGAGCGAGCAACCGCCCAGTGTAGGGCCGCGGCCGTGACCGATGGAATGATGGTGGACCGGAAACGGCAACATCCTGGCCAGTAACGAACACACCCGCCGCCCCAGCGCCAGCGCACCTGCCGCGCCACTGCATCGCCGCATCCCTTGTCGAGCCGCTTGCTTGCGGCGCGGGGATCGTCCGCAAGGCGACATATGCGTAAGCCATCGCAGATCTCGACCTCGACGCCCTGACGGCCATCAATCCGCCCCGTAGCCATGGCCGCGATTAATTCAAAGGAACTGCTTGACAAGCAAAGCCCCATGCAAGGCCCATCCGCGTAAAAGTGCAGCAATCGGGCTTGCCTGTCACGTCAGACGGCCCCATCGTCATTAGCATGTCCGTTGTCACCGAAGCCGACGCCACCGCGATCCGATCCACCTTTGAGAAGGAAGGTGAGCTGTCCGCCACCATCGAGTTACGCCGCCGGTTTCCTGGCATCCGAGACAACGAGCACGCGCGGCAATGCGCCCGGTCGATCGCTGGCTGGCAGCCATTGCCCGCGCTACCGGCCAAGGTGGTGCCACTCCGGCCGCGCCGGAAAGCCTGATCCCGAGTCCGCTACCGCGCGGTTTCGCCCGGGTGGGCCTATCGCTCCTGCTTTTGCCTGCGAGCCGAGTTGTAGCGGCTCGAGGATCTCCGTAGATCGCAGCGGGCAAACCCCGATCGCAGTAGCGGAAAGGTCGGGGATGACCCGGCCTCGATGCGATCCGTCTCGGAATTTGGATTGGTCGCCGCCTGACGACGCTTGCCGCGGGGCTCCGAGCTCATTTTATGCTCAGACGAACCGCTGTCGTGAACGGCACGCTCGACCACGACCATGCTGTTGCCGAGCGCTGGGCCCGCCGGCCGTTTCGGCGAGCGGCCTGACCATCCCTGCCTTTCGGACGGTCTCGCTGCGGAGAATCGCGTAGGTCGCCGCCAGGCATCAAGTCCGGGGCCTGACGACTAATGAAAGGTAAATCGTGACCAACAACCGCCTCGACGACGCCACCTCCTTGCCCCAGGCCACCGTGTACCCATCGGGCGAGACGGATGGCCTGCCGGTGCCGCAGCGCTACTGGGTCGCATTCTGCATCCTGCTGGGCGTCATCCTGTCCAGCGTGGACAGCGCCATCGCCAATATCGCGTTGCCGACCATCGCGCGCGAGTTATCCGCCACTGACGCGGCGACGATCTGGGTGGTGAACGGCTATCAACTTGCCACCGCCGTCTGCCTGCTGCCCGCCGCCGCGCTCGGGGAGATCACCGGGCACAAGCGCGTCTACGCCAGTGGTCTGATCATCTTCACCGTCGCGTCGCTGGCCTGCGCGATCGCGCCCAACCTGGGGGTACTGGTCGCCGCCCGTCTCGCACAGGGTGTCGGCGGCGCCTGCCTGTCCGCCCTCGGCCCCGCCCTGGTGCGCAGCATCTACCCGAGGCGCCTGTTGGGCAGCGGCTTCGCCCTGATCGCGCTTGCGGTCGCCATTTCCGGCGCCATCGGCCCGACCGTCGCCGCACTGATCTTGTCGGTCGCCACGTGGCGCTGGCTGTTCCTGGTGAACCTGCCGGTTTGCCTGATCGCCGTGCCGCTGTTTCTGATCGTCGCACCGTCTTCCCGAGGCAGCGCCCGCGCCTTCGATATGATCGGCGCCCTGCTGAGTGCCCTGTCACTCGGCCTTGTGGTGGTGGGGGTCGATGCGCTCGGCGGTAGCCAGGCCAGGATCGCGGTGGGGCAGATCATCGCGGGGCTGCTGGGGTTCGTGCTGCTGGTGTGGCAGCAGAGCCGGCGGAAGGTGCCGCTGCTGCCACTGGACCTGCTGCGCATCCCGCTGTTCAGTTTGTCGCTGGCGACCTCAGTCTGCTCCTATACCGCGCAGATCCTGGCGTATGTATCGATCCCATTCATGCTGCAGACGGTGATGCACCGCACACCGGTGGCGAC